>NZ_JBHWIY010000003.1:512574-565641 GCF_042731715.1 Streptomyces sp. NPDC059832
TGGGGAGGAGGGGGGGGGTGGGATGACTATTGTTTGGGGGGGGGGGGGGGGAGGGGGGGGGGGGGGGGGGGTGGGGGCGGGGGGGAGGGGGGGGGGGGGGCCCCGGGGGGGGCCCTGAGGTCCCACCGCGGTCAGCACACTGGCGTAGAGGCCCTCGCTGACCAGCAGGTAGACCAGCCCCATCAGCAGGGCGCCGGCCAGCACCAGCAGTCCGCCGTACAGCGCGGTGAGCCGGGCGCGCTCGCTGCTCACCGGCCCTGCCCCGGCCGGTTCGCGGAGCCGTCGTCCGGCTGATCCGCCGGCCCGTGGAGCGGTCCGGTCGCGTCGCCGCCCACCGGTCCGCTCACGGGGCCGTGGCCCCCCGGCCCGTCGGCGAGGCCGTCCCCGATGCGGTAGCCGGCCCCCGGGACCGTCTCGATCACCGGAGGCGCGCCCAGTTTGGCGCGGAGCTTGGACAGCGTGACCCGGACCGCGTTGGTGCGGTAGCTGGTGTCCTCCTCCCACACCTCCTCGATCAGGTCGTCGCCGCTGACGACCGCGCCCTCGGCCCGCAGCAGGGTCTCCAGCACCGCGAACTCCTTGCGGGAGAGCGAGAGGTAGCGGCCGTCGCGGCAGACCTGGCGGCGGGCGGTGTCCAGCGTCAGCCCGGCCCGTTGAAGGACCGGCGGGAGAGCGGGGCGGGCACGGCGGCCGAGCGCCAGGACCCGGGCGAGGAGTTCGTCGTACGCGAACGGCTTGGTCAGGTAGTCGTCGGCGCCGAGCCCGAGGCCGGCCACCCGGTCCCGTACCGTCCCGGACGCGGTGAGCATCAGGATCCGGGTCAGCAGGCGCATACCGACGACCCGCCGGCACACCTCGTCGCCGTGCAGCCCCGGCAGATCGCGGTCGAGGATCATCACGTCGTACGCGCCGAACCGAAGCCGGTCCAGCGCTGCCCGGCCGTCCGTGGCGATGTCCACCGCGACGGCGTCGCGGCGCAGCCCCTCGGCGATCATCCCGGCCAGGAATTCCTCGTCCTCCACCACCAGCACACGCATGGGTCCTGTGTAACCCAAAGCGATGTTTCGTCGGTGTAAACATCCGGGCTGAGAGAAACGAAACCGCGTCCTCGCGCACGCTCAAGCCGTTCGTACCCAGCCTGTCAGCAACGGACGAGGAGCCCTCATGAACCCGACCATTTCCCGCCGGACCACCTCCCGCACACAAAGCCGCGGCGTCGTCGCCGCCTGCCTGATCGCCGCCGCCGTCGTCCTGTCGGCCACCGCCTGCTCGGGCGACGGCGGCGGAAGCGGAAGCGGAAGCGGAACCAAGAACGGCGGATCTGCTTCGGACACCAAGAAGACGGACGAGGACCAGGCCCTGGAGCACCGCAAGTGCCTGCGGGAGCAGGGCCTGAAGGTCGCGGAGCCGAAGCCGGGCGACGACGTCCGCGGAATGACCATCAACGGCGGCGGCAAGAGCAAGCAGGAGATGGAGAAGGCGTTCAAGGCCTGCCAGGACAAGGCGGTCGGCGGCGGGCCCAAGGAGATCACCCAGGCCCAGAAGGACAAGATGCTCGCCTTCGCCCGGTGCATGCGCAAGAACGGCATCGACATGCCCGACCCGAAGTTCGACGGCGGGATGGCGCAGGCGCCCGCGATGCAGCAGAAGGACATGAAGAAGTTCGAGAAGGCCAACGCGGCGTGCGAAAGCGCCGGGCGGTGAGGCGCGGACGGGTCATGGTGGCCGCCGCGGCGGTGCTCGCCGTGGCGGCCGGGTCACTGGCTCTCACCCAGTTCGGCTCCGCCGGGGAGACGGGCGGCCCGAAGAACACCGGGCTGCCCCCGGCCACCGCCGCGGTCGAGCGCGGCGACCTGCGCGACAGCGCCCAGGCGGACGGGACGCTCGGCTACGACAAGCAGCGCAAGGTCAACGCGGGCGCGGCGGGCACCATGACCTGGACCCCGCGCACCGGCTCGACCGTCAAGCGGAACGAGCGGCTGTACGAGGTCGACGGACGGGCGGTGTGGCTGATGTACGGCTCGGGGCCGATGTACCGGACGCTGAAGCCGGGCGACCGGGGCCGGGACGTGGAGCAGCTGGAGCGCAATCTCGTGGAGCTCGGCTACACCGGCTTCACCCCGGACGACGAGTACACCGAGCTGACGGCGGCCGCCGTCAAGCGCTGGCAGAAGTCCCACGACAGCGAGCGGACCGGAACGGTGGGACCACAGGACATCGCCTTCGCCCCGGGGGAGGTCCGGATCAAGAGCGTCGAGGCGGCCGTCGGCGAACTGGCCCAGCCCGGCGCTCCGGTCCTCACCACGACCGGCTCCGAGCGCATCGTGACGTTCGAGCTCGATGTCGCCGAGAGCCAGCTCTCCAAGGCGGGCACCAAGGTCACCGTCGAGCTGCCGGACGGCAGCAGCGCGGCCGGGTCGGTCTCCTCGGTCGGCCGGACGGCGAAGCCCGGCAAGGACCCGCAGGACAACAGCCCGAAGGTCACCCTGACCGTCTCCTTCGACAAGCCGGACAAGGTCGGCGGCTTCGACCAGGCGCCGGTCACGGTGAACCTGACCGGCGAGCTGCACAAGGACGTCCTCAGCGTCCCGGTGAACGCGCTGCTCGCACTGCCCGGCGGCGGCTTCGGCCTCCAGGTCGTCCAGGACGGCACGGTCCGCGATGTGAAGGTCGAGCTCGGCATGTTCGCCGAGGGCCGGGTCGAGGTGTCCGGCGGCGGGCTGCGCGAGGGCATGAAGGTCGGGGTGCCGAAGATATGAACACGGTCGTCGGCCTCAGCGGCGTCACCAAGGAGTACCCGGGCCCGGTCGCCGCCCTGCGCGGGGTGGACCTCACCGTCGAGGAGGGCGAACTCCTCGGCATCGTCGGCCCGTCCGGCTCCGGCAAGTCCACGCTGCTGCACATCATCGGCACCCTGGACCGTCCCACCGCCGGGTCCGTCCACATCGCCGGGCACGACGTGGCGGCGCTCTCCGACCGCAGGCTCTCCGCGCTGCGTGCCCAGCACGTCGGCTTCGTCTTCCAGGCGTTCCACCTGGTGCCGGGCGTCAGCGCCCGCGACAACGTCGCGGAGGGCCTGCTGTACTCGGGCCTGTCCCGTGCCGTACGCCGACGCAGGGCAGCCGACGCGCTGGAGCGGGTCGGGCTCGCCGACCGCCTCGACCACAAGCCGCACCAGCTCTCCGGCGGGCAGAAACAGCGGGTCGCCATCGCGCGGGCCGTCGTGGGGGAACCCGCGCTGCTGCTGGCCGACGAACCGACCGGGGCGCTCGACTCGGCGTCCGGGGAAGCGGTGATGAAGCTGCTGCGCGACCTCAACCGGGAGGGCGCCACCATCGCGGTCATCACGCACGACACCGAGATCGCCCGGGACCTGCCGCGCGAGGTGCGCATCCGGGACGGCCAGGTGGTCGCGGACGTACGCAATCCGTCCGCGGACGTACGCGGTCCGTCCACGGGCATGCGCGATCCGTCCACGGATGTGCGCGACGGCTCCGGAAACGGCCACTCCCCCGCCGCGACGGGAGCGGACCAGTGAGGGCGCGGCGCGCGGCCCGCGACGCCGACGGCCGGGGCGGGGAGCGGCTGAAAGCGGCCCGGCTCGGCCCCCGGGACGTGCTGCACGTCGGTTCGGCGGGGCTGCGCAGCCGGCCGATGCGGGTGGTGCTCTCCGCCCTGGGCATCGCCATCGGCATCGCGACGATGATCTCGGTGGTGGGCATCTCCGCCTCCAGCCAGGCCCAGCTGCTCCGGGAGCTCGACAAGCTGGGCACCAACCTGCTCGTGGCCTCCCCCGGCGATTCGATGTTCGCCGGGCAGGACGTCGAGCTGCCCGAGGACGCGGTCGGGATGGTGGGCCGCATCAAGGGCGTCCAGGAGGTGGGCGCGACCGCCGACCTCGACACGACCGCACGCCGCAACGAGAAGATCGACAAGGACGATACGGGCGGGATCGTCGTCAAGGCGACCACCGGAGACCTGCTGCGGGTACTGCGCGGCGAGGTCCACAGCGGCAGCTGGCTCAACGACGCGACCGGACGCTACCCCTCCGTCGTGCTCGGCCATGTCTCCGCGGAGCGTCTCGGCATCACCGCTCCGGGCCGGCAGGTGTGGATCGGCAACCGGTACTTCACCGTGGTCGGCATCCTCGCCCCGCTGCCGCTCGCCCCGGAGATCGAACGCTCCGCACTGGTCGGCTGGGAGGGTGCGAAGCGCCTGCTGGGCTTCAAGGGCCACCCGACATCGGTGTACGAGCGCTCGGCCGACGCGGCGGTGCAGGACGTGCGCAAGGTCATGGCGGCGACGGTCGACCCGCAGACCCCGCAGAACGTGAAGGTCACCGACCCGTCGTCGGCGCTCCAGGCCAAGGCGGCGACCGAAGGGGCGTTCAGCAGCATGCTGCTGGGCCTGGGCGGCATCGCGCTGCTCGTCGGCGGCGTCGGGGTCGCCAACACCATGATCATCTCGGTGCTGGAGCGGCGGTACGAGATCGGGCTGCGCCGCTCGCTCGGCGCGACCCGGGGCCAGATCCGCATCCAGTTCGTCACGGAGTCGCTGATGCTCTCCGGCCTGGGCGGCCTGGCGGGCGTGGCGCTCGGCGCGGCGGCGACCGGGGTGTACGCGTACTCCGGCGGGCTGCCCTGGGTGGTGCCGCCGTGGGCGGTCGGCGGCGGCTTCGGCGCGACGCTGGTGATCGGCACGATCGCGGGCCTCTACCCGGCCGTGCGGGCATCCCGCCTCTCACCGACGCTGGCGCTGCACGCGGCGTGAGGACGGGCCCCGGCCGGGGGTCGGCGCCCGGCTCCGACGGGGCCCGGCGCACCCCTGGCCGGACCGCGTCGCCTACAGCCGCGTCGTCTACGGCCGCTTCGTCACCTGCGCCAGGTCGACCGCCCCCGCGACCCGGGCCGCCACCGTCTCCGCGTACGCCGCGTCCGGGCGCTCGAACGCGGTGCGGTGGGCCGAGCGCAGGAAGGTCACCACGCC
Organism: Streptomyces sp. NPDC059832; assembly: GCF_042731715.1. Taxonomy (NCBI): domain Bacteria; kingdom Bacillati; phylum Actinomycetota; class Actinomycetes; order Kitasatosporales; family Streptomycetaceae; genus Streptomyces; species Streptomyces sp. NPDC059832. Next base: position 517,561 of record NZ_JBHWIY010000003.1, read on the forward strand.
CAGCGTGCGCCCCCTGCTCCGCAGCACCGCACACAGCGCGTGCGCGGAATCGCCCGGCCACTGCCGCTCGGCCGCCCACACCCCGGCCCCGGGCCCGGCCTCCGCGCTGGCCCGTACCGAACCCGTACGGTCCACCGCCTGAAGCGCCGGGTGCCCCGCCGCGTACCGCAGCGGAATGGAGCCGTCGGCCACCGGCAGGCACGGCCCCGGCTCACCGGCGGGGGTCGCCGCCACCCGCACCAGCCGCTCCCCCGCCACCAGATCGACCAGCGCATGGTCCGCGAAGCCCGCGAGCGCGTAGTCCAGACAGGATGTCGCCGCCTCCATCGGGTCCTCGCACTCGGACGCCGACCGCGAGGCCCGGTGCAGCTGGTTCGACCGGAACCGCACCCGGTCCGCCTCCTGCGCCGCCAGCCGCTCCACCGTCACGTCCTGGAACAGCCAGCCGACCCCCAGCGGGACCGGCTCCTCGGCGAGCGGCGACGCCAGCTGCAGAAAACCGCTGCGCCAGCAGCGCCGCCGGTCCCCCTCCGCCGTCCGCAGCGTCACCCACAACTCGGTGGGCGCCGGTGGTGCGCCCTCGGCGAGCACGTGCTGCAAGGCGCCCTCCAGATCCTCGACGCCCTGCACGATCAGCTCCCCCAGCGGGCGCCCCAGCATCGTCTTGCGACCGCCGCCCAGTTCCCGTGCCGCGTGCGCGTTGACGACCGTCGGCCGCAGATCCGCGTCGACCAGCACCACACCCCAGGACGCGTCCTGGAACAACGCCTCGCTCAGCGCGATCGACCGCTCCAGATCGATCTGCGCCTGCGCCTCGCTGAACGCGCAGTACACCCCGGCCGGTCTGCCGTCCGCGCCCCGTACCCCGGCCGACTGGGTCCGTACGAGCACCCGCCCGCCGTCCTTGCGCAGCAGCGCGAACTCGTGGACGCGGCGGCCCGGCCCGTCCATGGCCGCCATCAGCCGCTCCCGCACCTCGCCCGCGTCCGCCCGCCGCACCGCCCACCCGGCGAACCCGGACCGCCCCACGGCCTCCGCGGCGGACCAGCCCAGAATCCGCTCGGCCTCGCGGTTCCAGTGGGTGATCGTGCCGCCCGCGTCGAAGGCGCAGAGCGCGGCGTCCATCCCGTCGAGCAGCGCCGCAAGCAACTCGGCCCCGGGCCCCGCCCTCGGACCCTCTTCGGGCTCGAGCGCGTCGGTCGTCCCACTGCTCGTGGACGCACTCATCCCGTACCCCCCGCAGGACGTATCCGGCATTGCCGCACGTCAGACCATTGAACTCGAACGTGACCCAGCGCACACCGACTTCTCCGAAATCCGCTCCCCACCCGGTGCAGAATCCGGCCGACTAACACGCCGAACGATCACACATTCGACCTTCGATAAAAGATCACGCATATGTGCGGTGATACCGGTCCGCCGAGCCACACCCGACACAGGCACAGCTAGCGTCCTTGACCAACACGCGAAAGGAGATCACTCGCTCCCGCTCCCTCTCACAGGGCGAGCCGAGTGAACAGCCCCAGTCATCACGATCGTCTATCAGAGGCAGGTGCCCTTGATGACTACGTTTCCCGCAGGCGAGCAGACCCACCGAGCTGTGCTTCCTCAGCAGCCCGCACTGGAATCCGCGAGAGCAGACACCCCTGGGAGCAGGGACGAAACGGCTCACGGACACCCCGCCCCTGCGCGGGGCACCGGCAGGGAACATGGGCGAGGGGAGACCGACGGAGACAGCACCCAGCCCCGTCGGCGTCACGCCGCAAAGGCAGAGAACGGGGACGGTGACGTCCCCCCACCGAACAACACCTACAGCGGCGGAACAGGCGCAGGCAGAGTCTTCGTCCTGGCAAAGGGCGGAGAGCCGCTCATGCCCTGCCATCCCGCCCGCGCGCGCGAACTGCTCACCAACGGCCGCGCCGCCGTCGCACGACACACCCCCTTCACCATCCGTCTCAAAGACCGCACAGACGCCGAATCCGCCGTCGAAGGCGTACAACTGCGCATCGATCCCGGCTCCAAGGGAACCGGGATCGCGCTCACCGATACGAAGCAGGAATCCACCCCGGCCGGGACACCCGTGACTGTTCGACGCGGCCTCGTCTCAATCGAACTACGACATCGGGGCCAGCAGATCCACCGAGCCATGGGACAACGAGCCGGATACCGCCACCGACGACGCTCCGCGAACTGCCGCTACCGCACCCGTAGATCACACAACCGCACCCGCCCGAAAGGCTGGCTGCCACCCTCGGTGCAGCACCGGGTCGACACCACACTGGCGACCGCCCACCGCCTCGCCCGATACGCACCGGTCACCGAGATCCACATCGAACAGGTCGCCTTCGACACCCACGCCATGACCACCGGCCGCGACCTCACCGCCACCGACTACCGCAACGGCACCCTCGCGGGAACCGAGATCCGCGCGTACCTGCTCGCCACATGGGGACGCACCTGCGCCTACTGCGGAGCCTCCGGCGTACCTCTCAACATCGACCACATCCAGCCCCTCAGCCACGGCGGCTCCAGCCGCATCTCCAACCTCACCCTCGCCTGCATCAGCTGCAACCAGGCCAAGGGCTCCACCCCCGTCGAAAAATTCCTGGACCACCACCCCACCCGCCTCGCGGCCATCCGCGCGCAGATCAAGGCACCACTCCGCGACGCCGCCGTCATGAACGCGACCCGACAGCTGCTCACAGTCGCCCTCGCGACCCTCGGAAAACCGGTGCAGACCTGGTCGGGAGGTCGTACGAAGTGGAACCGCACTGCCATGGGCCTGCCCAAGACGCACACACTCGACGCCCTCTGCGTCGGGCAGCTCGACCACGAGGCGGGAACTGGGACTGTCCGCGTGCCCCAGCAGGTCCACGTCGTCACGGCAACGGGGCGCGGAAGCTACGCCCGCACCACCCCCGACCGGTACGGATTCCCCCGGCTCGCCCGCGCGCGCCAGAAACGCCATCACGGGTTCGCCACCGGCGACCTGGTCCGCGCCTCCATTTCCAAGGGCAAGTGGGCAGGAGTACGGACCGGACGCATCTCCGTCCGTGCCTCCGGGAAACACAGCCTCAGCACGCCGGCGGGCCGCTGCACCGTGTCCCACAGGAACCTTCGACTACTGCAGCGTGCCGACGGATACGCGTACAGCTACCGGCAGGAAGTCACCGAATAAATGGGTTGAGACATTCGCCGAGGGTTCCTAGGCTGCTGCCAGCGAAGAAAGGAGGTGTTCCGGAAGTGATTTCTTCTCGGACTCGTGAGGTGACTGCGGGCTGACGCCCGTTGTCGCGCTCTTTGCAGTGCAGGCCGGTCATCGGCCAATCCCAAGCAGTCACCGACCCGCAGGCTCGCCGGTAAGTCCGGCCGGCTCCTTCGTGCACGGAGGAACCAGAGCCTGCGGGTTTCTGCATGTCCGGAGGGGAATGGGGCGGATTACGGGCACAGGCGCTCGACGCGCCACTGCTCGCCCTCGCGTACATACCTCAGCCGGTCGTGCAGCCGGTTCTCGTGGCCCTGCCAGAACTCGATCGTGTCGGGGACGACGCGGAAGCCGCCCCAGTGCGGGGGCGCGGGGACGTGTTCGCCCTCGGGGTAGCGGGCCGCGAGTTCCTCGTAGCGGGCGAGCAGCTCGTCGCGGGAGGCGATCACCGTGGACTGGGGGCTCGCCCAGGCGCCGAGCTGGGAGCCGTGCGGGCGGGTGCGGAAGTAGGCGACCGTCTCGTCGCGGCCGGTCCGGTCCGCCCTGCCGGTGACGATGACCTGGCGGGCCATCGGGTGCCAGGGGAAGAGCAGCGAGACGTACGGGTTGGCGGTCAGTTCGCGGCCCTTGCGTGATTCGTAGTTGGTGAAGAAGACGAAGCCGCGCGCGTCGTACTTCTTCAGCAGCACGGTGCGCGAGGACGGCCGGCCCTCGGGGGTGGCGGTGGAGACCACCATGGCGTTGGGCTCGTGGAGCAGCCCGCCGACGGCGACCTGCCGGAACCAGTGGGCGAACTGCTGCATCGGGTCGGCGGCCAGCGTGTCCTCGGTGAAGCCCTCGGAGCGGTACTGCTCGCGCATGGCGGCCGGATCGGTGGTGGAATCGGAGGGGGAGTCTGCGGTGGGCACGGGGTCATCCTGCCGCAGCGGTCGAGCGGGCCCGGCGAGGAGGGGTGGCGAGCGGTCCGGGCGGCGTCGCGGCGGCGTCGATCCGGGGGGCTGTGCCGGATGTCACGCTTCCCCGCGTCGGGGGAACCCGCCAGTATCTTGAGCAGGCCACTGTGGCCTCCGCAGAGCCGTCGACCGAGGGAGCCGCCATGTCCGACTTCGTACCGGGACTAGAGGGAGTCGTCGCGTTCGAGACGGAGATCGCCGAACCGGACAAGGAAGGCGGTTCGCTCCGTTACCGGGGTGTCGACATCGAGGATCTCGTCGGTCATGTGTCGTTCGGCAACGTCTGGGGTCTGCTGGTCGACGGGGCGTTCAACCCCGGACTGCCGCCGGCCGAGCCGTTCCCGATCCCGGTGCACTCCGGGGACATCCGGGTCGATGTGCAGTCCGCGCTGGCGATGCTCGCGCCGGTGTGGGGTCTCAAGCCGCTGCTCGATATCGACGAGGAGACGGCGCGCAACGATCTGGCGCGGGCCGCCGTGATGGCGCTGTCGTACGTCGCCCAGTCGGCGCGCGGGCAGGGGCTGCCGATGGTCCCGCAGAGCGAGATCGACAAGGCGAATTCCGTGGTCGAGCGGTTCATGATCCGCTGGCGGGGCGAGCCGGACCCCAAACATGTGAAGGCCGTCGACGCGTACTGGACGTCGGCCGCCGAGCACGGCATGAACGCCTCGACGTTCACCGCCCGGGTCATCGCGTCGACCGGCGCCGATGTGGCGGCGGCGCTGTCGGGCGCGGTGGGTGCGATGTCGGGACCGCTGCACGGCGGTGCGCCGTCCCGGGTGCTCGGCATGATCGAGGAGATCGAGCGGACCGGCGATGCCACCGCGTACGTGAAGAAGGCCCTGGACAAGGGCGAGCGGCTGATGGGCTTCGGGCACCGGGTCTACCGGGCGGAGGACCCGCGGGCGCGGGTCCTGCGGCGCACGGCCGAGGAGTTGGGCGCGCCGCGCTTCGAGGTGGCGCAGGCGCTGGAGAAGGCCGCGCTGGAGGAGCTGCACGCGCGGCGCCCGGACCGGGTGCTGGCGACGAACGTGGAGTTCTGGGCGGCGATCATGCTGGACTTCGCGGAGGTCCCGGCGCACATGTTCACGTCAATGTTCACCTGCGCGCGCACGGCGGGCTGGTCGGCGCACATCCTGGAGCAGAAGCGGACGGGGCGGCTGGTGCGTCCTTCGGCGCGGTACGTGGGTCCGAGTTCGCGTGATCCCCGGGAGATCGAGGGGTACGACCAGCTCGCGGATCTGGGGAACTGAGCGCCGTTCCGGACCGGGCGGGGCGGGACGTCGTCCGGTCCCGCCCGGCCGGTCCGCCATGCTCAGTCGAGTACGCCGTCCAGCAGCGACGCCCACTGCGCCACGACCCTCCGGCGCCGGGCCGTGTCGTCGGTGAGGACGTTGGCGAGGCCCAGGCCGCGGGCCATGTCCAGGAGGCCCTGGACGGTTTCGCGCACGCCGGGCTTCGTCTCGTCGGCGGTGAGGAGTTCGACGGCGATGCGGTGGGTCTCGCGGCCGACGCGGGCTTCGAGTTCGGTGACGCGGGGGCGGAGTTGTGCCTCGTTGGAGGCGGCCACCCAGAGTTGGAGCGCGGCGCGGAAGAGCGGGCCGGTGTAGAGGTCGACGAGGGCGGCGACGACGGCCGCGCGGCCCTGGACGGGCAGGGCGCGCAGGGCGGCGGAGCGTTCCTCGGCGACGTATTCGACGGCTGCGGTGAACAGGTCCTCGCGGGTGGGGAAATGGTGCTGGGCGGCGCCGCGCGAGACGCCCGCGCGCTCGGCGACGACGGAGACCGTGGAGCCCGCCCAGCCGTGTTCGGCAAGGCAGGCGACGGCGGCTTCGAGGAGCCGGCGGCGGGTTGCGCGGCTGCGATCCTGCTTGGGGGTCCGGTCGGTGGGGGGCGTCACAACTCCCATGCGGGGTCCCGTCGTTCGAGGAAGGCCGTCATTCCTTCCCGGGCCTCGGCGGAGGCGAAGAGGGCCGCCGAGCGGGCGATGAGGTCTTCGGCATGCTGGTCGAAACTTTCCAGCACAGTAGCCGTGACCAGCTCCTTCGATGCCGCCAGCCCCTGGGGGGACGCCTTGCGCAGCCCGTCCAGGACGGGGGCGAGGCCCTTGTCCACCTCCTCGGCGGCGAGCGTGATCAGGCCGATGCGGGCCGCTTCGGTGGCCTCGAAGCGTTCGCCGGTGAGGTAGTAGCGGGCGGCGGCGCGTGGGTCCGTGCGGGGCAGCAGGGGCAGCGAGATGACGGCGGGGGCGAGGCCGAGCCGGGATTCGGTGAGGGCGAACGAGGCCTCGGGGCCGGCCGCGGAGATGTCGCAGGCGCCGAGCAGGCCGAGGCCGCCCGCCCGGACGTGGCCGGTGACCCGGGCGACGACGGGCTTGGGCAGGGCGACGATCTGCCGCATCAGGGCGACGAAGGCGGCCGGGTCGGGCGGTCCGGTCAGGTCGGCGCCCGCGCAGAAGGTGTTGCCGGTGTGGGTGAGGACGACCGCTCGTACGGTGTCGTCGGCCGCGCACGCGTCCAGGGCGGTGGAGAGCTCGCCGACGAGTGCCGCGGAGAGTGCGTTGCGGTTGGCGGGCGAGTCGAGAGTGAGCGTGGTGATGCCCCGGTCGTGGGTGGGGCCGGCGAGCGCCGTCATGGGTCGGTCGTCTCCTTCTCGTGGGTCCGAGGCTCGTGGATCCGAGGCTCGTGGATCCGCGGCCCGGGAAGCCGCGGCCCGGGAAGCCTCGACGTCTCGTGGGTCCCCGGCTCGTGGGTTCCTCAGCCGGTGGTGGTTGCGCGGGACTTCTCCCGGTCGCGCAGCTCGCGGCGGAGGATCTTGCCGGAGGTGGCGCGCGGGACCGCGTCGATGAATTCGGTCTGCCGGACCTTCTTGTACGGGGCGACGCGCTCGGCGACGTACACCATGACGTCGTCGGCGGTGAGGGCGTCGCCCGCGGCGGAGGCCTGACGGACCAGGTACGCCTTGGGGACCTCGTTGCCGTCGGCGTCGTGCACCCCGATGACGGCGGCGTCCGCGAGCGCCTCGTGGCCGAGCAGCAGTGCTTCGAGTTCGGCGGGGGCGACCTGGTAGCCCTTGTACTTGATCAGTTCCTTCACCCGGTCGACGACGAACAGCCAGCCGTCGGCGTCGACATGTCCGATGTCGCCCGTGTGCACCCAGCCGTCGGCGTCGATCATGTCGGCGGTGGCCTCGGGGCGGCCGAGGTAGCCCTTCATCACCTGCGGGCCGCGGATCAGGATCTCGCCGTCGGTGCCGGCCGGGGCGTCCTCGGGGTCGTCGCCGAGCGGGGCGATCCGCATCTCGGTGCTGGGCAGGAGCCTGCCGACCGCGCCGGGGGGCGGGTTCTCGGCGGAGAGCGGGACCACATGGGTGCCGGGCGAGAGTTCCGTCATGCCGTACGCCTGGCGCACGGGCGGCAGTCCCAGGCGCTCGGAGCAGGCGGCGGCGAGCGAGGCGTCGAGCGGGGCGGCGGCGCTGACGACGTACTCCAGCGAGGACAGGTCGTACCGGTCGACCGACGGGTGCTTGGCGAGTGCGAGGACGATCGGCGGGGCCACGTACAGGCCCGTGATCCGGTGCTTCTCGATCGCGGCGAGGAACTGGTCGAGGTCGAAGCGCGGCAGTACGACGACGGTGGCGCCCATCCGCAGCGGGGCGTTCATCAGGGCGGTCAGCCCGTAGATGTGGAAGAAGGGGAGCACGGCCAGGATGCGGGCGCCGGGGCCCATGGGGATGAAGGGGCGGAGCTGCTCCAGGTTGGTGCCCATGGAGCGGTGGGTGAGCATGACGCCCTTGGGGGTTCCGGTGGTGCCGGAGGAGTAGGGCAGGGCGGCGATGTCCTCGCCGGGGTCGACGGTGACGCGGGGTTCGGGGGCGGTGGTGGCGAGCATGTCGAGTACGGAGGTGTGTCCCTCGGCCCGGTCGCAGACGAAGATCTGCTCGATGGAGCCGACGAGTCCGGCGGCCTCGCGCGCCGTGTCCAGGAGTGGGGAGACGGTGACGATCCAGCGGGCGGAGGAGTCGCGGAGCTGTTTGGCGAACTCCTCCGCCGTGGCCAGCGGGTGGACGGTGGTGACGGTGGCGCCGGCCCGTGTCGCGCCGAGGAACACCGCCGGGTAGGCGATGGTGTTGGGGCTGTGCAGGGCCAGTACGTCGCCCTTGCGCACCCCGGCCCCGGCGAGCGCCGCGGCGATCTTCCGGTGGAAGGCGTCGAGCTGCCGGTAGGTGAGGGCGGAGTGGTCGTCCGTCCCGTCGATCAGGGCCACCGTGTCGCCGTACGAGGTGGTGGCCTGCCCCAGGACCGCGTCATGGATGGGCACGTCGAGTGTCTGTACGGCGGGGTAGTCGCTGTGGAACACGTGCGCCATGGCGGTGGGTCCCTTCGGAGCGGCGGTGTGGGGAGACGGACTGCCGTGTGTCAGTACGACTTGGGGAGGCCCAGGGACTGGTGGGAGACGTAGTTCAGGATCATTTCCCGGCTGACGGGGGCGATCCGGGCGACGCGGGCCGCCGTGACCAGGGACGCGAGGCCGTATTCGCGGGTGAGGCCGTTGCCGCCGAGGGTGTGCACGGCCTGGTCGACGGCCCTGACGCAGGCTTCACCGGCCGCGTACTTCGCCATGTTGGCGGCCTCGCCCGCGCCGATGTCGTCGCCGTCGTCGTAGAGCCGGGCGGCCTTCTGCATCATCAGCCGGGCCAGCTCCAGTTCGATGTGGGCCTGGGCGAGGGGGTGGGCGATGGCCTGGTGGGAGCCGATGGGGTCCTTCCACACCTGGCGGGTCTTCGCGTACTCGACGGCGCGGTCGAGTGCGTAGCGGCCCATGCCGATACCGAACGCGGCGGTCATGATGCGTTCGGGGTTGAGCCCGGCGAAGAGCTGGAGGAGCCCCGCGTCCTCATCGCCGACCAGCGCGTCGGCCGGCAGCCGTACGTCGTCGAGGACCAGCTCGAACTGCTTCTCCGGGGCCTGGAGTTCCATGTCGATCTGCGAGCGGCCGAAGCCCGGGGCGTCGCGGGGGACGATGAAGAGGCAGGGCTTGAGCCTGCCGGACCTGGCGTCCTCGGTGCGGCCGACGATGAGGGTGGCGTCGGCGATGTCGACGCCGGAGACGAAGACCTTGCGGCCGGCGAGCAGCCAGTCCTCGCCGTCCTTGCGGGCGGTGGTGGTGATGCGGTGGGAGTTGGATCCGGCGTCGGGCTCGGTGATGCCGAAGGCCATGGTGAGGCTGCCGTCGGCGAGACCGGGGAGCCACTGCCGCTTCTGGGTGTCGGTGCCGAAGCGGGCGATGACGGTGCCGCAGATCGCCGGGGAGACCACCATCATGAGCAGCGGACTGCCGGCCGCGCCCAACTCCTCCAGGACGATGGAGAGTTCGGCCATGCCGCCGCCTCCGCCGCCGTACTCCTCGGGGAGGTTCACGCCGAGGTAGCCGAGCTTGGCGGCTTCGGTCCACAGTTCGCGCGGGTGGGCGCCGTCGCGGACGACGGAGGTCATGTAGTCGCGTCCGTAGCGCCTTCCGAGTGCGGCGACGGTGGCGCGCAGGGCCTGGTGCTCTTCGGTTTCGAGGACGGTGCTCATGGCTTCGGTTCCTCCTGTACGTCTTGCACGACGGCGAGCAGGGCACCGACCTCCACCTGGAGGCCGGGAGCGGCGTGGAGCGCGGTGAGGGTGCCGGCGGCGGGGGCGAGGATGCGGTGCTCCATCTTCATCGCCTCCAGCCAGATCAGGGGCTGTCCGGCCTGGACGGCCGCCCCGGTGGTGAGCCCTTCGGCGACGCGGACGACGGTGCCGGGCATGGGGGCGAGCAGTGAGCCGGGTTCGGTGCGGTCGGTGGGGTCGGTGAAGCGGGGCAGGGCGGCGAAGGTGTACGAGCCGTGGGCGGTGTCCACGTACACCTTGTCCCGGTGGACGGCGATGTCGAAGTGACGGGTGATGCCGTCGGTTTCGAGGGTGACGCGGTCGGGCCCGGCGGCGATGACTCGTTCGCCGGTCTCGGGGACGGGGCCGGTGCGGGTGGTGCGGTAGGCGGCCTCGTGTTCGGTGCCGTCGGGTTCGGCGCGGTAGCGCTTGGTCCGGGGTCGCGAGGAGATGTTGCGCCAGGCACCGAGGCGGACGGGGCCCGGTCCGGGGCCGTGCTGCCGGGCGGCGGCGTCGGCGAGTGCGGCGGCCAGGGCGGCGAGGTGCGGCCCGGCTTCGTCCGGGGACGGGGCCGGGGTGAGGGCGTCCAGGTGGCGGTCGTAGAAGCCGGTGTCGAGGCGGGCGGCGAGGAAGTCGGGGTGGCGCAGGGACCGTACGAGCAGGTCGCGGTTGGTGACCGGGCCGTGGATGCGGGCGCGTTCCAGGGCGCGGGCGAGGAGGCGTACGGCTTCGGTGCGGGTGGGGGCGTGGGCGATGACCTTGGCGATCATCGGGTCGTAGTGCACGCCGATGGTGTCGCCGCCGGTGTAGCCGGTGTCCAGGCGGATGCCGGGTTCGTCGGGCACGTCCAGCGTGTGCAGTGCTCCGGTCTGCGGCTGCCAGTCGCGGGCGGGGTCCTCGGCGTAGAGGCGGGCCTCGACGGCGTGGCCGTGCGGTGCGGGGGGTGCGGTGGTGGGCAGCGGTTCGCCTTCGGCGATGCGGAGTTGGAGGGCGACGAGGTCGAGCCCGAAGACGGCTTCGGTGACGGGGTGTTCGACCTGGAGGCGGGTGTTCATCTCCAGGAAGTACGGGCGCCCGTCGGCGGCGAGGAGGAATTCGACGGTGCCCGCGCCCCGGTAGCCGACGGTGCGAACGGCGGCCACGGCGGCGTCGTGCAGCCGGGTCCGCAGCGCGTCGTCGAGACCGGGTGCGGGGGCTTCCTCGACGACCTTCTGGTGGCGTCGCTGGAGGGAGCAGTCGCGGGTGCCGAGCGCCCAGACCCCGCCGTGCTCGTCGGCCATGACCTGGACCTCGACGTGCCGGCCGCGCTCCACGTACGGCTCGGCGAAGACCTCGCCGTCCCCGAAGGCGGCCGTGGCCTCGGCGGCGGCTGCCGTCAACCCGGCGGGCAGTTCGGCGAGTTCGCGCACGATCCGCATCCCGCGTCCGCCGCCGCCCGCCGCCGCCTTGAGCAGCAGCGGCAGGTCGTCGGCGGTGGCCCGCCCGGTGTCGACGGGGGCGAGCAGCGGCACCCCGGCGGCGGCCATCAGTTCCTTGGCGCGGGTCTTGGACGCCATCAGCTCGATGGCCTTGACCGGCGGGCCGACCCAGAGGAGGCCGGCGTCCTGCACGGCGCGGGCGAATCCGGCGCTCTCGGAGAGGAAGCCGTAGCCGGGGTGGACGGCGTCGGCACCGGCCGCGAGCGCGGCGCGTACGACGAGGTCACCGCGGAGATAGGTGTCGGCCGGGGCGGCGCCCGGCAGCCGTACGGCGGTGTCGGCCTCCCGTACGTGGAGCGCGCCGGCGTCCGCGTCGGAGTACACCGCGACGGTGGCGATGCCGAGCGCGCGGCAGGTGCGGAAGATCCGGCAGGCGATCTCGCCCCGGTTGGCCACGAGCAGCGTGGAGATCATCTTCGCCTTCCCGTCCGTCTGGTTCGTCGAGGTCATCCGTGGCCTCACATCCGGAAGATTCCGAAGCCGCCGCGGACGCCTTCGACCGGGGCGGTGTGGATCGCGGACAGGCACATCCCGAGGACGGTCCTGGTGTCGCGCGGGTCGATGACCCCGTCGTCGTACAGCCGCCCGGACAGGAACATCGGCAGCGACTCGGACTCGATCTGCTGCTCGACCATGGCGCGCAGTGCGGCGTCGGCCTCGTCGTCGTAGGGCCGTCCCTTCGCGGCGGCGGAGGCGCGGGCGACGATGGACAGCACTCCGGCGAGCTGCTGCGGCCCCATGACGGCGGACTTGCTGCTGGGCCAGGCGAAGAGGAAGCGCGGGTCGTAGGCCCGGCCGCACATGCCGTAGTGCCCGGCCCCGTACGAGGCGCCCATCAGCACGGACAGGTGCGGGACCTTCGAGTTGGACACCGCGTTGATCATCATCGCGCCGTGTTTGATGATGCCGCCCTGCTCGTACTCCTTGCCGACCATGTAGCCGGTGGTGTTGTGCAGGAAGACCAGCGGGATGTCGCGCTGGTTGGCGAGCTGGATGAACTGGGCGGCCTTCTGCGACTCCTCGCTGAACAGCACCCCCTGGGCATTGGCGAGGATGCCGACGGGGTAGCCGTGGAGGCTCGCCCAGCCGGTCACCAGGCTGGTCCCGTACAGCGGTTTGAACGCGTCGAAGTCGGAGCCGTCGACGAGCCGGGCGATGACCTCGCGCGGGTCGAAGGGCACCTTCAGATCGCCGGGCACGATGCCGATCAGCTCGTCCTCGTCGTACTTCGGCGGTTCGGCCGGGCCCGGATCGGCGTGCGCCTTGCGCCAGTTGAGGCGGGCGACGATCCGACGGGCCTGGCGCAGCGCGTCCTGCTCGTCGACGGCGAAGTGGTCGGCGAGCCCGGAGGTGCGGGCGTGCATCTCGGCGCCGCCGAGCGATTCGTCGTCGCTCTCCTCGCCGGTCGCCATCTTCACCAGGGGCGGTCCGCCGAGGAAGACCTTGGACCGTTCCTTGATCATCACGGTGTGGTCGGACATGCCGGGGACGTACGCCCCGCCCGCGGTCGAGTTCCCGAAGACGACGGCGACGGTCGGGATCCCGGCCGCCGACAGCCGGGTGATGTCGCGGAACAGCGCCCCGCCGGGGATGAAGATCTCCTTCTGCGAGGGGAGGTCGGCGCCGCCCGACTCGACGAGGCTGACGCAGGGCAGCCGGTTGGCGAAGGCGATCTCGTTGGCCCGCAGGGCCTTCTTCAGGGTCCAGGGGTTGGAGGCGCCGCCGCGTACGGTCGGGTCGTTGGCGGTGATCAGGCACTCCACGCCCTCGATCACCCCGATCCCGGTGATGAGCGAGGCGCCGATCGCGTACTCGCTCCCCCAGGCGGCGAGCGGCGACAGCTCCAGGAACGGGGTGTCCTCGTCGATCAGCAGCTCGATCCGCTCGCGGGCCAGGAGCTTGCCGCGCGAGCGGTGCCGCGCCACGTACTTCTCGCCGCCGCCCGCCTGCGCCTTGGTGTGCTCGGCGGACAGCTCGTCGAGTTTCGCGAGCATGGCCGTGCGGTTCGCGGCGTATTCGGGGCTCGCGGTGTCGAGCGCGGTGGGCAGGACGGTCATGCGTTCGCCTCCGGTGCGTGGACGGTCTCCAGCAGCGATACGGGAAGGGGCAGGTGCCGGGAGCGCAGCCACTCCCCCACCGCCTTGGCCTGCGGATCGAACCGGTGCTGGGCGGCGACGCCCTCGCCGAGCAGCCCGTGGACGGTGAAGTTCAGGGCGCGGAGGTTCGGCAGGAGGTGGCGTACGACGGTGAGACCGGCGGTCTCCGGGAGCAGCTCCCGGAACCGTTCGACGGTCAGTTCATGGGCCAGCCACCGCCAGGCGTCGTCCCCGACGGCCCACACGCCCACGTTGGCGTCCCCGCCCTTGTCGCCGCTGCGGGCGCCCGCGATCCGGCCGAGCGGGGCGGACCGGGTGGGGCCGGGGTCCGGCAGGGGTTCGGGCAGCGGGGGTTCGTCGGCGTCCCGGAGCGGCCGTGTCGTCGCGGGGGGTGCCAGGCTCTGTCGCCGCCCGTCGGGGAGCACGGCGATGTGCGGGACCTCGCCGGCCGGTACGTAGCGCGCCTCGAACACCCCGTACGGCGCGCCCTTGCCGGGCGGGGCGGTGACGTGGAAGCCGGGGTAGCTGCCGAGCGCGAGTTCGATCGCGGCGCCGGAGACCGCGCGTCCGACGGTCTCCCGGTCCCGGTCGCGGACGACGAGCCGGAGCAGGGCGCTCGCGGTCTCCTCGGTGGCGGCGTCGGCCCGGTCGGTCCGGGACAGCTCCCACCGCACCTCGTCGGGTTCGGCGCCGGAGCGGGCGAGCGCGTCCGCGAACTGTTCCCGTACCAGCTGCGCCTTGGCCTCGATGTCGAGGCCGGTGAGCACGAAGACGACCTCGTTGCGCCAGCCGCCGAGCCGGTTCAGTCCGACCTTGACGGTGGGCGGCGGGGCCTCGCCGCGCACCCCGGAGATCCTGACCCGGTCGGGTCCGTCCATGGTCAGCCGTACGGTGTCGAGCCGGGCGGTGACATCCGGTCCCGCGTACCGGGCGCCGCCGGTCTCGTACAGCAGCTGGGCGGTGACGGTGCCGAGGTCGACGACGCCGCCGGTGCCGTCGTGCTTGGTGATGACGGACGAGCCGTCGGCGTGGATCTCGGCGACGGGGAAGCCGGGCCGGCGCAGGTCGTGGCCCCGGAAGAACGAGTAGTTCCCGCCGGTGGCCTGGGTGCCGCACTCCAGGACGTGTCCGGCGACGACAGCCCCGGCGAGCGCGTCGTGGTCGCCTGGCCCCCAGCCGAACCGGGCGGCGGCGGGTCCGGTGACGAGCGCCGCGTCGGTGACCCGTCCGGTGACGACGACGTCCGCGCCCGCGGTGAGGCAGGCGGCGATCCCGGCGCCGCCGAGGTAGGCGTTGGCGGTGAGGAACCCCTCGGGTACGGGGAGGCTGTCGCCCTCCACATGGGCGACGCGCACGGGGACGCCGACCTTGCGCGCCAACTCCCGTACCGCGTCGGCCAGTCCGGCCGGGTTGAGTCCGCCGGCGTTGGCGACGATCCGCACCCCGTGCTCGTGGGCGAGCCCGAGGCCCTCTTCGAGCTGGCGCAGGAAGGTGGTGGCGTAGCCGCGCGCGGGGTCCTTGAGCCTGCTGCGGCCGAGGATGAGCATGGTCAGCTCGGCGAGGTAGTCCCCGGTGAGGACGTCGAGGGGCCCGCCGGTGAGCATGTCGCGCATGGCGTCGAAGCGGTCGCCGTAGAACCCGGAGGCGTTGCCGATGCGCAGCGGTCCGGGCGCGTCCGTCGTCGAAGTCACGCCCCGCTCCCCCGCTTCGGGGCGCGGCCGGGTCCGGCGGGGCCGGCGAAGGCCTGGGCGATGTCGAGCCACTGGTCGGCGTCGGGGCCGACCGCCCGGACGGCGAGGTCGTCGCGGTGGGCGCGCTGGGTGACGAGGAGGCAGAAGTCGACGAGCGGCCCGGTGACGCGCTGCGTCGCGTCCGGCGCCCCGAAGACGATCAACTCCCCGTCCGGGGCGTCGAGTTCGACCCGGAACTCCTCCTCGGGCGCCTTGATCCCCCGTACCAGATAGGCGTAGTCGCGGGCCCGCACCCCGATCCGGGCGACGTGCCGCAGCCGGGCGGTGGGGGTCCTGGTGACCCCGAGGGCGTCGGCGATGTCCTGGCCGTGCGCCCAGGTCTCCATGATCCGGGCGGTCGCCATGGACGCGACGCTCATCGGCGGCCCGTACCAGGGGATGCGGGTGCCCGCCGGGGCGTCCCGCAGCGCCGCCTCCAGCCGCTCCCGCCCGCCGCGCCACCGCGCGAGCAGTTCGTCGGGCGCCGGCGCCGCCAGCTGCTCGGCACCCCGGTCGACGAAGGACTCGGGCGCCTCCATGGCCTTGGCCACCTCCCCCGCGAAGGCGTCGGCATCGGTGGCGGCCAGCAACGCGACCTCGTCGGTCCAGGTGAGATGGGCGATCTGGTGCGCGATGCTCCAGCCGGGCGCGGGGGTCGGCGCGGACCACTGCGCGGGACTCAACCCCCGTACCAGTACGTCGAGTTCATCGCTCTCGTCGCGCAGATCGTCGATCACGGCTGCGACTTCGGACACGGTGCGCTCCCCTCGGGGCGTGGCGGTGTGCCCAGGAGCATGGCAGCGGAGCAATAAACAAGCAAGCATGCTTGCATTATTTTCCGCCGCCCGCCGCCCGCCGACTGCCGGCCACCGGGCCACCGGGCCACCGGCAGCCTGCGCGACCACCGCATCCGACGGCCACCCTTCACCGTCCAGGGCAAGTTCTGCCCGACCTCATGGAACGGTCGGCCCTGCCTCGCCGTGGGTCACAGGACCTCATCCGTGTCATCGCTCGCGCACCATGGGAGGACCCCATGATGGAAGGCGACCGACAGCGTTCGTCCCACTGTGCGGGAGGCGGCGGCGACTGCGCACAGCGGCGGATCGAGGCTCAGCCGTCCGTCCCGCCCGGATACACCGCCGCGTGGACCGACTCGAAGAGAGCGAGGACCTCCTGGCCGCTGAGGCCCTGGGAGCGCGCCTCGTTCAGCCACTCGGCCAGCGGCGCCCGCAACGGCGATTCGGAGGCCGCCTGCGCCGGGGCGAGGGAGCGGGTGACGAAGGTCCCCGCTCCCTGCCGGACCTCGGCGAGGCCCGCGCGCTCCAGCTCGCGGTACGCCTTGAGGGTCGTGTTCGGGTTGACCTTGGTGTCCGCCGCGACCTGTGCGGCCGTGGGCAGCCGGTCCCCCACCTTCAGAGTGCCCATCCGCAGCGCCTGTTCGACCTGTCGCACGATCTGGAGGTACGTCGCCACTCCGCTGCGCCTGTCGATACGGAACACGACCACTGCCTTCACCTCCCGTGGGACTGCCGAAACATTACGCACTTGCGGTGGTATGTCCTAAAGGGGGCGCCGGGAGGTCCACCACAGGGTGAACACGGTGAGGGCGATCGTACCCAGGAGCAGGAAGCCCGCCCCGGTCCACTGCATGGCCGGCATCTGGTCGTACCCCAGGTACTTGACCACGTTGTCGACGATGCCGTTCTCCTTGACGCAGGCGTTGGCGGCCGCCTCGGTCTTCAGGCCGCTGCAATGGAAATAGCCGAAGAGCGTGCCGTCGGAGCTGCTGACCCAACGATCCATTTCGTACATGTCGTCGAGCTCGGCCGGGGGATTCGCGTTCAACGGGTAGTTGATCATCCGCGGCGAGGCGAGGGATTCGCGGACCAGGCCCCAGGCGACTTCCACGGCGATGGCGAAGCCGAACGTGACCACCATGGACATGAGGACGCGACGCAGCAGCAGCCCGATGGCGATGCCGGCCGCGGTCAGGAAGAGGCAGAGCGCCGGGAGTACCGGACCCGTGTTGTCGAAGACCGGCCCGGAGTACCACACGAAGGAGAACGCGGAACGATAGGGCTCCCACCACCAGGTGAAGAGCGCCGAGAGGCCCACACCGCAGACGGTGACCATCAGGTAGCACCAGAAGAGCTTGGTGGTCAGCCAGCGGCGGCGCGAAACGGACTGGGTGGTCACCAGTTGCGCGGTGCCGTGCTCCTGGTCCGTCGAGATCAGGGTGGCGCCGAGGAAGACCGCGAGGACCACGGGGAGCGCGCTCAGGGCGTTGACGGTGAGCATGAGCCCACCCGAGGACATCGACTGGTCAAGGGGCTTCTTCGGCCAGCCGACCGCCACGAGCGCGTCATGCATCTGGCCGCGCTGGTAGACGATCCAGAGCGCGCCGAGGGCCGTCAGCGCGAGCACGGCGAGTATCGAGGCGCGGTGCTGGCGCACGACGAGCCAGTTCAGTCCGTGCAGCAGGCGGGGCCGGGGCTTCCGGTCGGTCCGGGAGGCTTCGGTCGGGGTGGTGCTCATGCGGTGCGGATCCCTTCCTCGATGCGGGCACCGGGGGTGAACAGCGAGGGTGCGTCCGGCGAGCGGAGATACGCGAGCAGTACTTCCTCCAGGCCGGGCTCGGCGACCACCCAGTCGCTGGGCAGGGGGCCGTTGGGCCGCACCAGCGCGTGGAACTGCCTGCCCTGGACACGGGTCTCGATCACGGTGTGGGGAGCCAGCAGATCGGCCGGGTTCCCGTCCGTGACCAGCCCCGTCACCAGCGCGTGGGCCGGGACCAGCGCGTCGGCGTCACCCGCCATCCGCAGCCTGCCCTCGGAGATGACCAGCAGGAAGTCGCACATGTCCTCCAGCTCGGAGAGCATGTGGGAGGACATCACCACGGTGGTGCCGCGCTCGACGGCCTCCGACATCAGCAGTGCGCCCATGTCGTGACGGGCCAGCGGGTCGAGGTCGGCCATCGGCTCGTCGAGCAGCAGCAGGTCGGGCCGCTTGCCGAAGGCGAGCGCGAACGCGACGCGGGTGCGCTGACCGCCGGAGAGCGTGCCGACCTTGGCGTGCAGGGGCACCTGGCCCGAGCGGACGATCCGCTCCGCCGCGGCCATGTCCCAGCCGGGGTTCAACTCCGCGCCCAGCCGCAGCGTCTCCGCCACCGTGAACCTCTTGAACAGCGGCTTGTCCTGCCCGAGGAAGGCGAACCTCGGCATCACCGCGGAGTCGTCGACGGGCACGCCGAAGACCCGGAGTTCCCCCTGCGTCGGCTGCACCTGCTGCGTCGCCATCCCCAACAGAGTGCTCTTCCCCGCCCCGTTGGGGCCCACGAGACCACAGATCCGTCCGGCCGGAAGCCGGAAGGAACAGTCACGCAGCGCCCAACCGCGCCGGTACCGCTTACCGAGCCCGCGGGCCTCCAGCGCCCAGGCGCCGGAGGCACCTGCCGGAGTGAATGCGTCTGCCATGCGCTTCGCCTCAATTCCACTACTCAATTAATGGAATCATGGTCTGGTGCGGGAGAGACTGTCAAACCACCCCGGGCGTCCGCCCCGGCGGACCATGGCGCGGGTGTCCGTAATGAACCTGTTCGGGCTGCGTGTCGCGCTCCCTTCCGAGGACTGGACCACGCAATCCACGAACGACCGCAGGCAGCAGCTCGACGGCCTGCGCGGGCGCATCTGCTCGGCCGGCAGCAAGAACGACCTGACCGACGCGATCGAGGACGTCCACGCCGACACCGGCAACTTCGGCGGCGACGCCGAACTGGACGAGATCCTCAGCGAAACACCAACGGCCTCGAACGCTCGGGCCACGCCACGGCGAACCTCTCGCCCGCCGAACGGGCCCGTACGGAACAGCTCCCGGCGAACGCGTCGAGCCCGCGGGAGAAGGCGCAGCTCATGAAGGCCCTCGCCTCGGACCCCTGCCGTCGGGTGCCGCGTCCGCATGCCTGGGGGACTGGCCGGAGACCGCCGCGCAGGTCGCCGGCACACGGGATGAGGAGGCGCGCGCCGCACGCCGGCCGGACACGGTCGCCGAGCTCATCGCCCTGCGCCGCGGCAGCCGGGCCGCGACGACGGGGCCCGGTCCGGCCCGATCCGAACGAGAGGCGCCCTGGCGCCCGGGTGCGGTGGCGGGACCCGGCGAGGCGCGCGACCGTCAGCCCTGGCGCTTCTCCGGCCGCACCCCGCGCACCTGGCTGCGTACCGCCCCCATGCTCGCCCCGATGACCAGCGCAATCGCCAGCGCGTCGGTGGTCGTCAGGGCCTGGTCGAGGATCAGGAAGCCGGCCGTGGCCGCAATCGCCGGTTCCAGGCTCATCAGGATCGCGAAGGTGGGCGCGGGCAGGCGGCGCAGCGCCATGAGTTCGAGGGTGTACGGAAGCACCGAGCTCATCAGCGCCACCGCCGCGCCCAGCCCCAGCGTGGAGGGGACCAGCAGCTTCGAGCCCGACTCCATGATGCCGAGGGGCAGCGAGAGGAGCGCGGCGACGACCAGGGCCAGGGCCAGGCCGTCCGCCTGCGGGAAGCGGCGGCCGGTGCGGGCGCTGAAGACGATGTACGTCGCCCACATGGCACCCGCGGCCAGGGCGTAGGCGGCGCCCACCGGATCGAGGCGGTCGAAGCCTCCCCCGCTCAGCAGCAGGACGCCGCCCAGCGCGAGCCCGGCCCAGACCACGTTGATCAGGCGGCGGGACGCGAACACCGACAGGGCGAGCGGGCCCAGCACCTCCAGGGTGACGGCCGCGCCCAGCGGGATGCGGTCGGCCGCCTGGTAGAAGAGCGTGTTCATGCCGCCCATGGCCAGCCCGAACGCGAGGACCGTGCCCCAGTCGGCGCGCGAGTGGCCGCGCAGCCTCGGGCGGCAGACGGCCAGCATCACGAGCGCGGCCACGGCCAGGCGCAGGGTGACGACGCCGAGCGCGCCGGCGCGTGGCATCAGCAGGACCGCGACCGCGGAGCCGAACTGGACGGAGAGACCGCCCGCGACCACCAGCGCGACCGGGGCGAGTGCCGCGCGCCGGCCCTTGGGGCCCGCGGGGCCCGCCACATCGCCCAGGACGGCAGCCGCCTCGGGTACGGCGACGGCTGCGGCTCGCTCCACGGCCGCCGCGGCCACTGCTGCACTGCGCTGGTCGTTCACCTGCGGTGTCCCTCCCGATCCGATAGTGCAACTCAATGCACCGTTCGATTGAAGATACTGCACTTCGCTCGTGCGGTACGTCCTCTTACGGTAGGTACCTCCGCGTGCCACGTGAAATGTCGATCGAGCTCCGGTTATGCTCCCCGCGCATGAGCATCGGGCGTTCTGGGGAAAGTGCTGGTCGCGGCATCGAAGTGCGGCATCTGCGCGCCTTCCTCGCCGTCGCCGACGAGGGCAACGTCACCCGCGCCGCCGCCCGCCTCCGCCTCACCCAGCCCGCGGTCTCCCGCACCCTCGCCGCCCTGGAGCAGCACCTCGGCGTCCGGCTCGTCGACCGTTCCACCCACCATCTCGCCCTCACCCCCGAAGGCGTCGTCTTCCGGGACAAGGCCGCCGCCGCGGTCGCCGCCTTCGACGAGGCGCTCGACTCCGGCGGGCTGCGCCACTGGCCGCTGCGGCTCGGGCACGCCTGGTCGGCATTCGGCCCGTACACCACACCGTTGCTGCGCCGCTGGCAGGAGCTGTATCCGCGGACCCCGCTCGAACTGCTGCGGATCGACGACCGCACCGCCGGGCTCACCCGTGGCGAGGTCGACGCCGCGCTGCTGCGGGGGCCCGTGGAGGCGCCCGGACTCGTCACCGAGGTGCTGTTCGAGGAGGATCGGGTGGCGGCGGTGGCGGCGGACGGGCCGCTCGCGGGCCGTGCCACGCTCCGGCTCGCCGAACTGACGGGCGAGACCGTCGTCCTCAACACCGTCTCCGGCACCACCACCGTGGACCTGTGGCCACCGTCGGCCCGCCCCACCGCGACCCTCACCGTCGCCAACACCGACGACTGGCTGACCGCCATCGCGGCGGGACGCGGAGTCGGCGTCTCCGCCGCGTCCACCGCCGACATGCATCCGCACTCCGGCGTCGCCTACCGGCCGCTGCTCGACGCCCCGTCCGTCCCCGTCCTGCTCGCCCGGCGGGACGTCCCGGGGCATCCCGCGCTGCCGAAGCTGATCGCACTGGCGCGCGAGGTCGTGGGGCGGGATACCGGTGGCGGCTGAGGCCGCGTGGCACGTCGAGAATGCGGACACGCTCGAACCGCTCGCCGAGCGCTGACCGATCGCGCCGTCCGGCCCACCATGGGCCGTCGAGCTCCCAGTCGCCCCGGCCGGAGCGAGTGGGAGCGCCATCCTTGTCAGCTCACAGAGCGCGGCCGCATCCTGGTGCCGAACTCAGGGCGGACCGCCCGTCCCACCCGCAGGGGAAGAGGATCGCGGAGCCTGGCCACATACCGCCGGTACGCCCACGCCTCGGCCGAGGTGCCCTCGCCGAACGCGCGCACGACCGGTGAGTTCCTGATCCGTGACAGCAAGACACTGGACGGCCCGCGCCTGACCCTGACGAACGAGGGGTTCACCGGTCTCGTGGAATTCGCCAAGCACCACGGATGACCGACCCCGAATGCCCGGCCCTCGCCGTGCGGCGGGGGCCGTTGTCATGCCCAGGTAAGGCGCTGCCCGCCAGGGCCGACGTGCAGCCGCATGCGGTCGGGCGACGGCCGACCGTCCGCCTGCCACTGTGAGACACGCTCGGCGATCTCGTCCCACAGACGCACCGGGCCGCCCTGCCGGACCATCCACCGCCCGCCGTCCTGAAAGAGGACCGCCCACGCCTCGGCGTGGGCGTCGACCACGACGTGTTCCGTTCGGCCGTCACGTTCCAGCGTGAGCCGCTGCGCGCGGGGCGCGGCGAACTGCGCGATGAACCGGGCCGTCCAGTCGTCGAGTACGTCCGCGCCCAGCTCGGCGGGGACCGTGTCGCCCTCACCGAGGTTCGGCAGGATGCCCAGCGGGGGCGGAAGGTGGGGCCGGGCGAGCATGAACGAGACCTGTCCGCCGAGGACCGGGCCGTCGGCCGTGCCGTCGTCGGCGACGGTGAGCCGTACGAGTTCGGATGCGTGCATCCACCCGCCGACCGTGACCAGGATTTCACCGCCTGGCCGGGTTTGTGCGAGCCAGTCGGCCGGCACGGTGCGCACCGCGCACGTAGCGATCACGCGGTCGTACGGACTGCCCTCCTCGTAGCCCGCCAGACCGTCACCGACCACGCGTCGAGGCCAGTACCCCACCCCCGCGAGGGCCATTCCGGCGCGGGCGGACACCTCTGCGTCCACCTCGACCGTGGTCACGTTGTCCTCGCCGACGACATGGCACAGCAGCGCGGTGGAGTAGCCGGTGCCTGTACCGATCTCAAGGACGCGCGTCCCCTCGGTCGCCCGCAGGTCTTCGAGCATCCGCACGACCAGACTCGGCAGAGTGGACGACGACGAGGGGGCCGCGGCGATGCGCCCCTCGACCTGGTCGGGGAAAACGCCCCCGGCCACCTGGGTCACGAGGGTGTCGTCCTGGTAGATCCGCGTGAGTCCTCCCGTGGAGTCCCCGGATGCCGGGCGGTACCAGCCGCCGTCTTCGTACTCGAACCAGCCGTGCGCGAGAAACGCCTCGCGGGGCACCGACATGACGGCCGCTTCCCACTCCGGGCTGCGCAGAGTGCCGGAGTCCGACAGGCACCGCGCGAGATCGGCCCGCAGGTCCTTCGAGGTCAGGGGATCAGTCTTCGAGGTCAGAGGGTCAGTCATGGCGGCTCGCTCCGTTCTCCAGCAGGTCCGCGATTGCCGTGGTGATCGGCAGTCCGGCCGCGTCTTCGAGCCACGCCCATTGGCCGTTGGGGTTGCACTCCAGAAACCACCATGCGCCGTCGCCGGTCACGGCGAAGTCGAAGGCTCCGAAGTTCAGCCCGAATCCGGCGAGGAAGCGCGCCAGTAACCCACGCGTCTCCTCCGGGCAGGCGACCGGCTCGTAGGTGAGGTTCCGGTACTCGGATCTCCAGTCCACGACCCCGGGCGGCGCGGTGATCCGGGCGCTGAACACCCGCTCGCCGACCACGACCGCCCGCACGTCCGCCACCTTGGGCACCCGCGCCTGGAACAGGTGCGCGCTGCGGCTCACCGCACCGTCGATCTCGCCGGCCTCGACCTGGGCGGCCCAGATCCCGGCAGGCTCACCCTCGACGTCGTACGCCCCCGCGTGCAGGGTCACGCGGGTACGGTGTCGGCCGCGCCGACACGGGCGGCGAGCACGGCCGCTCGTGGACACGGATCGTGATGCCGGGCCCGGTCGCGCCGGGGATGTCGTACGCCTTCGACTCCCTAAGATCCATGGGCTGTTGGCAGTGGTCGCACCTCACTGGCGGCCCTCCCGCCACACACGGATGAGCCGGACCGCGACCGGGCACGGCGCACACCGGCAGGCGGCGCACGTGCAGGTGTGGCCGAGGAGCGCGCGGTACGCCGTGTCTCCGCGCGAGCGGGCGGTCTTCGTCAGGGGGATCACGTCGGCATGTCCTTCCGACAGGAACGGGGGAACCAGTGAATGGTGGATCCGCATACGTCGAGTCCGCCGACGGCGCGCTCCTGGTGTATCGGTACCGGGCTCGGAGCGCAGGAGGGCCGCCGGTCCGTGCCGGGATCAGGTGTCCGCAAGGCCATGACCAGCACGTTAGGAGCTCGGGGGAATCAGAGTGCACCTTGATTCGCGAATATTCCCCAGCCGTCAGGCGCGATTCGCGAGGATGCTCATGAGAGGTTCAGCTGAGCCCGTGCCCGCGCGATCAACCGGTGTGCGCTGGTCCCGTACACGGCTGATTCCGTGAGGCTGTCCCACACCCGTCGGTACACACCGGTGCTCTCCGGGTCGTCGATCCAGAGTTCGGCGTGCCAGTCCTCGACGATGGCCAGCCGGTCGTCATACAGCCAGAACCCCGGCCCCGGCGGGATGGCCACCTGGGCGCCGAGTGGGACGATGCCGAGCCGGATGGTATCCAGTCCGATCGCGCCGACGAGTCGGTCGAGCTGGGCGGAGAGCACATCGGGAGGGCACACTCTGGCGTGGAGGGCGGCCTCCCACATGACGATGTCGAACGTTCGGCCCGACTGGTAAAGCAGGTCCTGGCGCCGCATCCGGGCCCGTACTGCCGCTTCGATGTCGCGGGGCGACTGGTAGAGCGTGGCGAACCCGGTGAAGATGTGCCGGGCGTAATCCGGGGTCTGAAGCATGCCGACGACCATCGCACCCTGCCATGCCCGCAGTTCGGACGAACGCTCGTACTCGACAGTGAGGGCGTCCTGTACTGGTCGATGACCGGCCCTCAGCTGCCGGCGCCACGAGCGGGTGCGGGTCTCCAGACCCTGGACGTGGGCGTGGAGCTCCTCAGCGGCCTCGGGGTGCCCCGCGCCCACGGCCCATGCTGTGAGGTCGTCCGGGGTGGCCGTCTGCCGACCGGTCTCCAGCTTGGAAACCTTGGCCTGTGGCCACCCCAACTCGGCCGCCAGTGCTCGTTGCGTCGTCGTGCCACGCAGCTCGCGGAGCCGACGGCCGAGCGCCTCACGGGCGTGCTGGAAGTCAGTGCTCACACGGCGAAGTTACCTCTGCACCTGGTCGTAGGGCACAGCGTGGTGCCAGGCGGCCTCGCGGACCTGCGCGTATCACAAGACATCCACGGGGTTGGTGATCAGCTCGACCCCGGTCATCTCGTCAGCGTCGTTGTGGTGGAGCAGGGCGACAACTCGGCTGTCAAAGATCCAGAAGTCCTCGTGCGGCAGCTTGAGTTCGTCGGCCCTGCTGCGGGGCAGCGCGCGGATGTCCTCGCCTACCGCAGTGTTGCGACGGGCGTTGTCGAGGAGGTAGCGCTGCCCGGGGGTGGGCGGCTCGTCGAGAATGCGGACGCGCTCGAACCGCTTGCCGAGCGCGGACTGATCGCGCCGTCCGGCGCACCATGGGTCGTCGAGGTCCCAGTCGACGCGCCCCTCGGCAAGGAACTGTCGATAGGTGTCGGTCTCCTCGTCCGAGGCGTAGCGGCGGCGTGTCTCCAGCCTCCAAGCCGAGTGCTTCAGCGTGGCGAACATGCCGCCGAATGCGTCGAAGGTGATGAGCTGGGGCACATGCACAGGCTCCTTCGGACCGAAGTTCGCAAGCAGTTCGCGTGGGACGGTGACAGCACCCTCTTCGGGGGCAAGGTTGTCGAGCTGGTCGAGTTCGGCTGCGTCGGTGACGCGGTCGCCCTGGACGACGTATCGATCCGTGCCAGGGATCTCGTACAGAGTCGGGCATCCGTCGTTGCCCGAGTTGGTCCCGACCTTGCGCAGTTTCCATGGTGTCCTCCTGCGGCTGGTGATCTGCTGCGCACCGTAGCCGCGCGGGTCAGCGCCACAACAGAGCGCCGGACTCCCTCGTCATCAGGCCGGGTCGGGTTCGCGGCAGGGCCTGCACAGGCCGTCGCGGAACGCTTCGGGCCTGCCCGGGGCGCCGCACTCGGTGCACTCGGCCATCAGGCGGCGTACAGGAGTTCCCTGCGCGGTCGGGGCTGCGGCGGGCAGGCGGGGCGGGAGCTTGTCGTGGAGGCGGCGGCGGACGAAGCCGAAGGGTGAGTCGACGGACGCGGGGAGCCCGGCGGTGAGGGCGTGCGTCAGGTATTCGGCGTCCACGCCGCGCGCGAACCACTCGGCGGCCGCCTGCTCCAGTGCCGCACAGTCCGCTGCCGAGAGAGCCAGGCGGGAGTCGGTACGGCCGAGGCGGGCCAGGGCGGCGAAGGCGGGAGAGGAGTCCCCCACCGTGTGGACTGGCGCCGACACCTGCCCCACGGTGCGCTGCTGCGGTACCACCATGACGGGCATGGGTGCAGGCGCGGGCTCGGGCTCGGGCGCTTCGTCCGAGACGTCCACCTCGGTGGCCTCTGTGGTCTCTGCCGCCTCCTGCGGCGCGGCGTGGTGCTCCTCGGCGGCCAGGAAGGCGTTCCACCACTCGTTGTCGTGGGCGGTGCGGGACCAGAAGGTGCGGGTCACCCAGCGGACCTGGTCGCCCTCGCCGCTCAGGCATCGCACATGTCGCAGATGGCCCGCCACGCCCAGGGCCCGCAGAGCGCTGCCGACGGCCATCTGTCCGTACAACGGCTGGCTCCTGGCCAGCGACTTGATGTCCATCGCCGCGCCCTCGGGCAGCGCGTCCACGTAACCGGCGATGTGCCGCTCGCGCTCGGGGAGCAGTGTGAAGTCGCCCCCGCTGTCATGGCGTTGCTTCGGTACGGATCGCTTTCCGTAACCGGGCTTGGCCTTCGGGTGGGCGCGCGAGGATGCGGGCGCACGCAGGGCAGGGCTAAGGTTTGGGACAGCCACGGGATCGCCTGTTTCGGTCTTGGGGTCAGACCCCGGCCGGTGCTACGAACACCGCGTCGGGGTCGTTACGTTGGGCACCGTAAGCAGCCGCGACTCCGCGCCGCAAGTCGGTCACGACTAGTCATACTTGCTGGCCGTGACGGGTCGGGTCGGGCGGGGAGGTTCTCCCAACCCCCTTCATTTTCCCACCTGTTGCAAGACATCGCTCGAATCCCGACGTCCGGATCCCGGCCCCCGAAGCCCGAAGCTCAAGACCCGGCCCCGGACCTCTCCGCGTACCCACGAAAGAGTGAACAAGCCCTCCCCGAAGCTCGAAACCCGGCTCCCGGAACTCGGGCTCCGGTCATGCCCCCAGCACGGGCTTCGGCGGCCGTTCGGCAGTTTGTGCGTGTTGATCGCGTTCGTCACTGTTCTAGCGGCGGTTCATCAGATAGCGCGAACTCGCGTTTGTCGGCTGGTTGGGCCGGATCGGCGTGGATAGCGTCGTCCGCGCCGTCCGGAGAGGCCGGCACCCGTCACGTGCCGCACGCGCCCCGGGCCGCCCCGTCCGTCATGCGCCGGTACGGGGCTCGCGCCAGGGCGGTTCCCATGGGAGTGGACATGAGTTCTGTAGGCCGTAAGACCGTCGCGGTGATGGCCGCGGCTCTGGCGTCGCTGGGCGCGGGAAGCGGGGTCGCCGCGTCCGCGGCCACCCCGCCGGCCACGTCGTGCAGCGGGGCGGAATGCTCCAGCCTGAAGCCGGTCAGGCTCGTGGCCAGTCAGGCCACCTTGAACATCACCCAGATGCAACTGGAGAACATCCACGCGATGGCGTCCGACGCGGTGACCGGGGAGCCCATCCGCGGTGCGAAGGTCGTGTTCGCCACCGTCGGCGGCCGGACGCTGGGAGCCGCCTACACCGATTACGACGGCGTGGCCGCGATCACCGCCCCGGAGAACCTGGGTCCGGGAACCCTCCAGGAGCTGCTGGGCGGCTACGAAGCCGCGCTGGTCGGCGACGGCGTCCACGCCCCGGTCGGGGCCCATGGAGCGATCACCGTCGGCACCGACCAGGGCCCTGGTGTCCCGAGCGGCCCGTGCGGCATCTGCAGCGACCGCGGGCTCAAGCAGGACGTGGTCCCGGTCGACTGGAGCCGGTGAGGATGCGGGTCCTCCGCCGCCGGTCCCGGGCGGCCGGTCAGGGCATCCCGGGCCCTCGTCCGGCCGGGGTCCGAAAGAGCGGGGCCCAGGAGAGCGGGGCCGTGGCCCCGGTCGGTGCGGTCAACGGCCACGCGGTCCTGGACACCGTGGCCGCGCTGCCCATCAGTACCTGGCGCTACCTCTGGGAGCCCGAGGACGTGCGTCATCTCGGGCCGATGGCCCAGGACTGGCACGCCGCCTTCGGCTTCAACCGGGACGACACCACCATCCCCGTCGTCGACGGACTCGGCGTCACCCTGGTGTGCGTCCAGGCACTCCACCGCCGGGTGGAAGAGCTCACGGCCGAGGTGGACCGTCTGCGAGAAGCCACGCGCGAACCCGCCCGAGGCCGCGTGACGACACCGGGATCCGGACCAGAGGATCAGGACACCATGACAAGCAG
Source organism: Streptomyces sp. NPDC059832 (assembly GCF_042731715.1). Classification (NCBI taxonomy): domain Bacteria; kingdom Bacillati; phylum Actinomycetota; class Actinomycetes; order Kitasatosporales; family Streptomycetaceae; genus Streptomyces; species Streptomyces sp. NPDC059832. The sequence goes on from NZ_JBHWIY010000003.1 coordinate 545,614, forward strand.
GACAGCATGACAGAACAGGACACCTTGGCACGGCACGGATCCGTCGCGGAGCCGTCCGGGGCTGTGGATGAGCCGTCACCGGTGTGTACGGACGCGATCTGGCGGCTTCCGGTGACGGTCTGCCGCATCACCCGGTTCCTGGGTGAGCGGACGGCCGGCGCCTTGCTGGAGCGCGCCATCGCCGCCACCGGCGACACGTTGAAGCCCTCCATGATCCGGGACCGGGAGGTGGTTCCCGACGTTCGGCGGTCCCGGTCGTGCCAGGACTTCGCCGCGCCCGAACTGCTGGCGGCCATCGACGACGTACTGGAGGCGGTCGAGCACACGCTGGGCATCTCCTGCCGGTACACCGAACCCGACTACGGCCTCAACGTGCACAACGACGGCGACTACTACCGGCCGCATCAGGACACCAGCGGCGACTTCTCCCCCCGGCGCCTGCTCACGTTCGTGTATTACCTGCATCGCACGCCCCGGCCTTTCGACGGGGGCGAGCTGCGTGTGTTCGACGCCGCCCTGCCGCTGCACACCGACACGACCGGGAAGTGGGAGGAGCGCACCTGGCGGGACTGGGAGCCCGAGCACGACAGCATCGTGTTCTTCCCGCCCGCCGCCTGGCACGAGGTACGGCCGGTCGGCTGCCCGAGCAAGCAGCACGCGGACAGCCGCTTCGCCGTCAACGGCTGGCTGTGCAGCCCCGACCCCGCACACCGCACGCCTCGGGGCATGACGTGAGCCGGTGAGACCCGTCGTCCCGGCGCTACCCCGCTTCCCGCCCGTCGGCCGGTCCTTCCGCCAGGCCCTGCGCCAGTACCTCCGCCAGGTGCCGGGCCCGTACGCCGCCCAGCTGTTCCAGTTGCGTCCGGCAGGAGAATCCGTCGGCCAGGACCTCCGTGCCCGGCTCGGCGGCCCGTACCGCAGGCAGCAGTTGTTCCTCCGCGCAGGCCGCCGATACGTCCCAGTGGCCGCGTTCGAAGCCGAAGTTTCCGGCCAGGCCGCAGCAGCCGCCGCTCAACTCGCCGATCAGTCCCGCCCGTTCGCGCAGTCGGCGTTCCGCCGCGTCGCCCAGGACCGCGTGCTGGTGGCAGTGCGTCTGGCCGGTGACCGGGCGGTCCAGGCGGGGTGGCCGCCAGTCAGGGGCGTACTCCTCCAGGTACTGGGTCAACGTCCTTACGGATGCCGCTAGTTCGGCGGACCTCGGGTCGTCGGGGAGGAGTTCGGGCAGGTCCGTGCGGAGGGTGGCGGCGCAGCTCGGTTCGAGGACGACCAGGGGGGCGCCGAGCGTGCCGCCCAGCCGGTCCAGGGTGCGGCGCATGACCTTGCGGGCCTTGTCCAGCTGGCCCGTCGATACGTAGGTGAGGCCGCAGCACAGCCCGCGGCCGGCCGGGATCGCGTGGCGGCCCGCCGCCTCCAGGACCCGTACCGCCGCCCGGCCCACCTCGGGCGAGAGGTGTTCGGTGAAGGTGTCGGGCCAGACCATGGCCACCTCGTCGTTCGAGAAGACGAACGTGCCCTTGCCCCAGCGCCGGTTCAGCCACCGGGTGAACGTCTCCCGCGCCAGGACCGGAATCCCGCGCTCCGGTGCGATGCCCGCCAACCTCTTGGCGAGGGCGGCGAGGAGGCGGACCCGGGCCAGCGCGTTCAGCGGGCCCGCGAAGCGGGACGCCAGGCGCAGCCACGTCGGCAGCCGGCCCATCGTGTAGTGGGCGGCCGGGCGCAGCCGCCGCCGGTAGTGGTGGTGCAGGAACTCGGCCTTGTACGTGGCCATGTCGACGCCCACCGGGCAGTCGCTCCGGCAGCCCTTGCAGGACAGGCAGAGGTCGAGCGCGTCCCGTACCTCCGTCGAGCGCCAGCCGTCCGTGATCACCCCGCCCGCGTCGCCCGCGAGCATCTCGTGCAGCAGCCGGGCCCGGCCGCGGGTGGAGTGGGCCTCCTCACCGGTCGCCCGGAACGACGGGCACATCACGCCCGCGCCCGCCGGCTCCGCCGTACGGCATTTGGCGACGCCCACGCAGCGGCGTACCGCCGCCGAGAAGTCGCCGCCGTCGTGCGGGTAGCCGAACGCGACGTCCACCGGGCGCTTCGGCAGCACCTCGAAGCGGAGGTTCTCGTCGAGCCGGGCGGGTCGGGCGAGGATGCCGGGGTTCATGCCGCCGTCCGGGTCCCAGACGTCCTTGAAACGGGAGAAGAGGGCAACCAGTTCGTCCCCGTACATGCGCGGGAGCAGTTCGGCGCGGGCCTGGCCGTCGCCGTGTTCGCCGCTCAGTGATCCGCCGTGCGCGACGACCAGGTCCGCGAGCTCCCCGGAGAAGCGGCGGAAGCGGGCCACGCCCTGCGTGCTCAACAGGTCGAAGTCGATCCGGACGTGGATGCAGCCGTCGCCGAAGTGCCCGTACGGGGTGCCGCGCAGCCCGTGCTCGGCGAGCAGGGCACGGAAGTCGCGGAGGTAGGGGCCGAGGCGGGCGGGCGGTACGGCGCAGTCCTCCCAGCCGGGCCAGGCCTCCGTGCCGTCCGGCATCCGGGTCGCGGTGCCTGCCGCGTCCTCGCGGATGCGCCACAGGGCCCGCTGCCCGGCCGGGTCGGTGACGACCGTGCCGTCCAGCGCGTCTGCCGTCCGCAGGACGCGCTCGGCGTGCGCCCGTGCCTCGGCCGGGGTGGCGCCGCCCGTCTCGACGAAGAGCCAGGCGCCACCGCGCGGCAGCCCGGCCGGTTCCCGTACGAGATCGGCGGCCATGCCCTCGACGGTGAGCGGGTGGTACGGGAGCAGACCGGGGGCGGCTTCGGCGGCCGCGGCCTCGTCGGCGTAGCCGAGTACGGCCAGTGCGCGGGCGGCCGGCGCCTCGACCAGTCGTACGGTCGCCTCCGTCACCACGCCGAGCGTCCCCTCGCTGCCGCAGAAGGCACGGGCGAGGTCGGTCCCGCGCTCGGGCAGGAGGGCATCCAGCGCGTATCCGGAGATGCGGCGCGGGAGTTCGGGGAACCCGGTGCGCAGCGGGGCGAGGTTGGTGCGGATGAGTTCGGGGAGGCCGGCCAGGGCCTCGGGGACCGTGCCGCGGCCCAGCCGCAGGGTGTCGCCGCCGTAGCGGGTCACGGTCAGGGCGTGCACGTTGTCGGCCGTGGTGCCCCAGGCGACCGAGTGCGCGCCGCAGGAGTTGTTGCCGATCATGCCGCCCAGCGTGCAGCGGCTGTGCGTGGACGGGTCGGGGCCGAAGGTGAGGCCGTGCGGGGCGGCGGCGGCGCGCAGCTCGTCCAGGACCACGCCCGGCTGGACGACGGCGGTACGGGAGCCGGGGTCCAGCTCGACGATCCCGCGCAGATGGCGGGTGAGATCGAACACGACGCCGGTGCCGGTGGCCTGTCCCGCGATGGAGGTGCCGCCGCCGCGCGGCACCACGGGGACCCCGTGCGCACGGCAGACGGCGAGTGCGGCGGCCACGTCGTCGGCGTCGCGCGGGGAGACGACGCCGAGCGGTACGCGGCGGTAGTTGGAGGCGTCCATCGTCGTCAACGCCCGTGCGGTGGGGCCGAAGTCGGCCTCGCCGCGGACCGCGGCGCGCAGGGCCTGTGCGAGTTCGGCGCGTTCCGTCGGATTCTGATGTGCGGCCATGCGGGCCAGGATGCCGTTGATCGGGCCACTGGACCGTCCGGCGCCGCACGTTTCCCCTGAATACGTCAATACGCCGGAATACGTCGGACGCGTAGTCACATACGTAACAAAGAACGCTACAAGATCTTCCCAAAGAGAGCGTCAATTCTCATATAGTGACCGAGACTTGCCTTGGAATTGTCAGCTCCAGTTGCCGCGTTCACCCTGGCAGTTCCGAACTGTCCTGATCTGAACCGTTCAATCTGCCCGACCTGTCCGTTCCGTCCCTACCCGTCCGCCACCAAGGACTCCCATTGAGCCCCTCATCCCGGCCGACCGCAGCGGCCCTGCTGGTATCGCTGGCCGTCACCGGATCCCTGTGTCTGTGGGCGGTCGCCGCCGCCCCCGACTCGGTACGGACCGAGCTGGCCTGGGGGGCGGGTGCCGCCGCCGTACTGCTGTCCGCCGCCGTGGCCACCGCCGTCCAGGCCCGTGCCAACGCCGGCCGCCTGCGCGCCCGGCTCGCCTCGGAGACCCAGCGGTTCACCGGCGAGATCAGCCGCCTCGTGTCCGCCTCGGCGGCCGAGGGCCAGCGGTTCACCGCCGAAACCGCCCGGATCAAGTCCGCGGCGGCGGCCGAGACGGCACGGCTCAGGTCCGCGACCGAGGCCGAGACCGTGCGGATCACCACGCAGGCCGCCGCCGACATCGAACGGCTCACCGCCGAGACCGCGCGGCTCACCGCCCGCGCGACCCGCAGCGAGACCGAGCGGTCCGCCGCGGTGGCGGCCTGCGCCAACGCCGCGGGCCGGATGCAGGCCCTGGCCACCAGCATGCTCGCCGACCTGCGCGAGATGGAGCACCGGCACTCCGCCGAGGAGGTGCTCGGTGATCTGCTCCACCTGGACCACCGCACCGCCCAGGCGGGCAGGCTCGCCGACTCCATCGCCGTGCTGACCGGCGCCCGCTCCGGGCGGCGCTGGGCGAAGCCGATCGTGATGGAGTCGATCCTGCGCGGCGCCATGGGCCGGATCAGCGGCTACCAGCGGGTGCGGCTCCACTCGACCAGCGATGTCGCGGTCGCCGGCCACGCCGCCGAGGGCGTCATGCACGCGCTCGCCGAACTCCTCGACAACGCCGCCAACTTCTCGCCGCCCACGGCGGAGGTCCATGTGTACGTCGAGGAGGTGCCGGCCGGCATCGTCCTGACCGTCGAGGACAGCGGCCTGGTCATGAGCGATGTGCAGCTGCGCCGCGCCGAGCGTGCGGTGTCGGCCACCGACCACGACCTGACGGGTCTCTCCGGCACCCGGCTCGGCCTCGCCGTCGTCGGCCGGCTGGCCCGCAAGCACGGTCTGACCGTCTCCTTCCGGCCGTCCGCGCGCGGTGGTACGGGTGCCCTGATGATGCTCCCGCAGGAGCTCCTCACCCGGACCCCCGTACCGGCCCCGGAACCGGTGTCCCGGCCGGTGCCCGAGCCCACGCACGGCACCGCGTCGGCGTCGGGGACGGCGGCGCCGGTCACGGCCGACGCACAGCACCCGGTCCCGGCCGACCCGCAGCACACACCGACCGCCGCCGAACCGGCCGAACCCGACCCCACGGACTCCCCGGCGTCCGAGACCACCGGCAGCCTCCCCCGGTTCGGCGAGAGCGGGCTGCCCAAGCGCTCCCGAGGCCGTACCCTCGCCGCCGCCGAGGCGCGCGCCCACGCGCACGCCGACGACGCCACGGCCCCCCGGCCCCGCACCTCCGACCCCAAGGAACAGGCAGCCCGCTTCAGCAGCTTCCGCCAGGCTGTTCGGGCCAATTCCCCGCACCCGGAAGAAGGCAACACCCGATGACCGCCACCACCGACGAGAAGCTCAACTGGCTGCTGGAGGGGCTCCTGGAGCGCACCCCCGGCACTCGTCACGCCCTCGTCCTGTCCAGGGACGGCCTCAAGCTGTGCCGCACCCCCGAGCTCTCCGTCGACCAGGCCGACCAGTTGGCCGCGATCTCGGCCGGTATCCAGAGCCTGTCGCACGGCGCCTCCATCGAGTTCGGTGACGGCACCGGCGGCGTACGGTCCGCGATGGCCGAGTTCTACGGCGGTGTGCTCTTCATCGTCGAGGCGGGCGCGGGCGCCCATCTCGCGGTCGTCGCCTCCGAGGACTCCGACGTCGGCCTCATCGGCCACAACATGAGCGAGCTCGTCGAGCAGCTCGGCGAGCACCTCAGCGCCCCGCCGCGCTCCCCCTCCGCCTCCGAGGTCACCGCCGCCGACGCCGACGCGGCCGTATGACCCGCCCCCGCCCCGGCCGGGACGACGATCCGGACCGGCTGTACACCCTCACCGGGGGTCGCAGCCGGTCCGACTCGGACGCGTTCGACCTGGTGACGCTGGTGGTCTCCGAGTGCGAGCCGACCCCCGGCATGCAGTCGGAGCACGTCACGATCCTGCGGATGTGCCAACTGCCCACCGCGGTCGTGGAGATCGCGGCGGGCCTCGGCCTGCCCGTCAGCATCGTCCGGATCATGCTGTCCGACCTGCTGGACACCGGACGGATCAGCGCCCGCCACCCCCGTACTGCCCGTGTCGCGGACCGGCTCCCCGACCCCGACATCCTGGAACAGGTGCTCGTTGGACTCCGCAACCTCTGACCGTGCCGCCCTGCAGGCGACGGCCGACAACGGACTGAAGATCGTCGTCGTCGGCGGCTTCGGGGTCGGCAAGACCACCATGGTCCGCTCCGTCAGCGAGATCCGTCCGCTGAACACGGAAGAGACCATGACCCGCGCGGGCGAGGCCGTCGACCACCTCGACGGTGTGCAGTCGAAGACGTCCACGACCGTCGCCTTCGACTTCGGCCGGATCTCGCTCGACGAGCGCTCCGTGCTGTACCTCTTCGGCGCCCCCGGCCAGGAGCGCTTCTGGTTCCTGTGGGACCGGCTGTTCTCCGGCACGCTCGGTGCCGTCGTGCTCGTCGACACCCGCAGGCTCGCCGACTCCTGGTACGCGATCGACCGGCTGGAGCACCACGGCACGCCGTTCATCGTGGCCTGCAACGACTTCGGCGGCCCGCTCCACACCGAACAGCAGATACGCGAGGCGCTCGCCCTCTCGGACGACGTGCCCCTGGTGGAGTGCGACGCCCGGGACCGCTCGTCCAGCAAGTACGTACTGATCACGCTGGTCGAGTACCTCCACACCCTCTCGCAGGGCGGGGCTTCCGCCCGGTCCGCCGCCGCCCGTCCGGAGATCGCGCCGGAGAAGACCCCGGAGCCCACCCCGTGACCCAGCCCCCGGCGCCGCCCGTCGGCTGCCCCGTCTCCCAGGGCCGCGTGCCGCTCTCCGGCCCCCGGTTCCAGACCGATCCGACCGGGCTCTACCGGGACATGCGCCGCGACCACGGGGCCGTGGCACCGGTCGTCCTCGACGGCGACATCCCCGCCTGGCTCGTGCTCGGCTACCGCGAACTGCACCAGCTCACCGGCGACCCGGTGCTGTTCAGCCGCGACTCCGACCTGTGGAACCAGTGGGACCGCATCCCCGACGACTGGCCGCTGCTGCCGATGATCGGCCGCAAGCAGCCGTCGATCCTGTACACGGTCGGCCCCCGGCACACCGAGCGCGCCGCGATGATCAGCAACGCGCTGGAGGCCGTCGACCCGTTCGCGCTGAAGCGGTACGCGGAGGAGTTCGCCGACGGTCTCATCGACCGGTTCTGCGCCACCGGCGGCACCGAGATCATCGCCGAGTACGCGATGCTGCTGCCCGCCCTCGTCCTGGCGAAGATCTACGGCTTCAGCGACACCATCGGCGCGGCGCTGGTCGGCTCGCTCAACGACATGATCGACGGCCGGGAGCGGGCGCTGGCCGGTCAGCAGCACCTCGCCTCGTCCATGTTCCAGCTGCTGGCCGACAAGCACGCCGAGCCCGGCGACGACGTCGCCTCGCGGATGCTCGCCGACCGCGGCGGCTTCACCGACGAGGAGATCGCCCAGGACCTGATGGTCATGATGGCCGCGGGCCACCAGCCGACCGCCGACTGGATCGGCAACTCGCTGCGGCTGATGCTCACCGACGACCGGTTCGCCGCCTCCCTCTCGGGCGGCCGGCACAGCGTCGCCGAGGCCATGAACGAGGTCCTGTGGGAGGACACTCCGACGCAGAACGTCGCGGGGCGCTGGGCCTCGCGCGACACCCGCCTCGGCGGCCGTCACATCCAGGCGGGCGACCTCCTGCTGCTGGGCATCGCCGCCGCCAACGCGGACCCGCAGGTCCGCACCGACGGCTCCACACTGACCGGCGGCAACAACGCGTTCCTCTCCTTCGGCCACGGCGAGCACCGCTGCCCGTTCACGGCCCAGGAGACCGCTGAGGTCATCGCCCGTACCGGCATCGAAGTACTGCTCGACCGGCTCCCGGACATCGACCTCGCCGTCCCCGCCGGACAGCTCACCCGGCGCCCGTCCCCGTGGCTGCGAGGCCTGACCGACCTGCCGTTGACCTTCACGCCCACCCTCGCCCTGGGACCCACCGCGGGAACCGCCACCGGAGGCCAGAGATGACCCGGATCGCCCTCGACCCCTTCGTCACCGACCTCGACGGCGAGAGCGCCCGGCTGCGTGCCGCGGGCCCGCTCGCCGAGGTGGAACTGCCGGGCGGGGTGCACTGCTACGCGGTCACCCACCACGCCGAGGCGCGGCAGCTGCTCACCGACAGCCGGATCGTGAAGGACATCGATGTCTGGAACGCCTGGCAGCGCGGCGAGATACCGATGGACTGGCCGCTGATCGGCCTCGCCAACCCGGGCCGCTCCATGCTCACGGTCGACGGCGCGGACCACCGCCGGCTGCGCGCCCTGGTCGCGCAGGCGCTGACCGTGAAGCGGGTGGAGCGGCTGCGGGCCGGCATCGAGGCGCTGACCACGGCGAGCCTGGACCGGCTGGCCGCGCTGCCGAAGGGCGAGCGGGTCGACCTGAAGGCGGAGTTCGCCTACCCGCTGCCGATGAACGTCATCAGCGAGCTGATGGGCGTGGACAGCGCGGACCACCCGCGGCTGAAGGAGCTGTTCGAGAAGTTCTTCTCGACGCAGACGCCGCCCCAGGAGGTCCCGCAGATGATGGCGGACCTCGGCGCGCTCTTCACGAAGATCGTCGACGGCAAGCGGGAGAACCCGGGCGACGACCTCACCAGCGCCCTGATCGCGGCCTCCGAGAACGGTGACCAGCTCACCGACGAGGAGATCGTCAACACCCTCCAGCTGATCATCGCGGCCGGTCACGAGACCACGATCAGCCTGATCGTGAACGCGGTCGTCGCGCTCCAGACGCACCCCGAGCAGCGCGAGCAGGTGCTCGGCGGCGAGGTGCCCTGGGAGAACGTGATCGAGGAGACCCTGCGCTGGAACACCCCCACGTCGCACGTCCTGATCCGGTTCGCCACCGAGGACGTCGAGGTGGGCGACAAGGTCCTGCCCAAGGGCGAGGCGCTGATCGTCTCCTTCGGCGCGCTCGGCCGCGACGAGGCGCAGCACGGCCCGACGGCCGGTGAGTTCGACATCACCCGCTCCCCCAACCGCCACATCGCGTTCGGCCACGGCCCGCACGTCTGTCCGGGTGCGGCGCTCTCCCGGCTGGAGGCGGGCGTGGCACTGCCCGCGCTGTACGAGCGGTTCCCGGAGCTGGAGCTCGCCGTACCCGCGTCCGAGCTGCGGAACAAGCCGATCGTCACCCAGAACGACCTGCACGACCTGCCGGTGGATCTGGGCTGACCGGCGGTCCCCGCACGCCGTCCACGAACCGGAGCGGGCGTCTCATCCGACGGACACGGTGCTCGGCCGTGTCCGTGAGGCACTACGCTCCGGTTCGTGGCCGATATCCAGATTCCCGCTGACATCAAGCCCGCCGACGGACGCTTCGGCGCCGGTCCTTCCAAGGTGCGGACGGAGGCGCTCGACGCGCTGGCCGCCACCGGTACGTCTCTTCTCGGTACGTCCCACCGCCAGGCCCCGGTCAAGAACCTGGTCGGCGCGGTGCGTCAGGGCGTGCGCGACCTCTTCTCCCTCCCCGAGGGCTACGAGGTGATCCTGGGCAACGGCGGCTCCACCGCCTTCTGGGACATCGCGACGCACGGACTCATCGAGACGAAGTCCCAGCACCTCAACTTCGGCGAGTTCTCGTCGAAGTTCGCGAAGGCCGCCAAGCTCGCCCCGTGGCTGGCCGACCCGACCGTGATCGCCTCCGACCCGGGCACCCACCCGGACCCGCGGGCCGAGGCGGGCGTCGATGTCTACGCCTTCACGCACAACGAGACCTCGACCGGTGTCGCCGCACCCGTCAAGCGCGTCGCGGGCGCCGACGAGGGTTCCCTGGTCCTGGTGGACGCCACCTCCGGCGCGGGCGGCCTGCCCGTCGACATCACCGAGTCGGACGTCTACTACTTCGCCCCGCAGAAGTCCTTCGCCTCCGACGGCGGCCTCTGGATCGGCGTCTTCTCCCCTGCCGCCCTGGAGCGCGCCGCGCGCGTCCACGCCTCGGGCCGCCACATCCCGGAGTTCTTCTCGCTGCCCACGGCGATCGACAACTCCCTGAAGAACCAGACGTACAACACCCCGGCCCTGGCCACGCTGTTCCTCCTGAACGAGCAGCTGACCTGGATGAACACCCAGGGCGGCCTGGACTTCACCACCGGCCGCACGGCCGCGTCGGCGCAGAACCTGTACGGCTGGGCCGAGGAGTCGAAGTACGCGACCCCGTTCGTCACCGACCCGGCGAAGCGCTCGCAGGTCATCGGCACGATCGACTTCGCGGACGAGATCGACGCCTCCGCCGTCGCCAAGGTGCTCCGCGCCAACGGCATCGTCGACACCGAGCCGTACCGCAAGTTGGGCCGCAACCAGCTGCGCGTGGCGATGTTCCCGGCGATCGACCCGTCGGACATCCAGGCGCTGACCGCCTGCATCGACTACGCGATCGAGAAGCTGTAACGCGTACCCGCACGAGGAAGGGCCCCGCGCTGTTGCGCGGGGCCCTTCCTCGTTCACTCGGTCGGGTGGCGGAACAGCTTTCGGGCACTGGCGACCGGACCGGCCTACGATGATGGCCTCGACATCACCCCTTCGGGAGGCCCGCAATGTCTGCAGCAGCAGTGGAGCACCCCTGTGACGGTGAGCCGGATTCGCTGCTCGACACGGCCAACAGGCTCGCGGAGCAGAACCCGGGTTGCCGTGTCGAGATCATCGGAGGCGTCATCACCGTGGCCCCACCCCCGGACGGCCCGCACGGCCGAGCGCTGACCAAGATCATGCGCCCCTTCATCGCAGCCGGTCTCGACGACGGCGAGACGGAGGTCATCCAGGCACTCGGAGTGTGGCTCCCCGGCAGCCCTGCGGACTTCGCCATCCCCGACCTGGCGATCGTCGACGCCGATCTCGACGGGCATCTGGTCGAGAACAACTGCTACGACCCCGCCGTCTTCCGTCTCGTCCTGGAGGTCACCTCCAGCAACTACAACAACGACCTGCGCAACAAGGTCGCCGCCTACTCCGAGGCCAAGATCCCGGTCTACGTGATCATCGACCGCAGGCACGGGCGGGTGCATGTCCTGACCGAGCCCATGGGCGGCGGTTACGAGAGCCACCAGGTGTACGCCCCCGGGCAGTCGGTCACGCTGCCCGAGTCGATCGGTGCCCCGGTGACCCTCGATGTCGCCGAACTCATCCGGGCCGGCCGCCCCCGCGCCTGATCACCCGGCCGCCGCCAGGACCTCCCGAAGGCGGGCTATGCCCGGGGCCCACTCCTTGTCCCCCGCGTCGTCCCACAGCTCGCGCAGCTCCGAATTCTCGCCCAGCACCGCGTCGAGGGCCTTCACCGCGAGGGGGCGCAGGTCCGTCGCGAGGACGGGCAGCGGCTTGTCGGGGCCGTACGCGGTGGTCACCGGCTCGCCACCCGGGCACTGGGAGGCGACCAGCGCGGCCGAGGCGACGGCGATCACGGCGTCGTCGCTGTCCAGGTAGTCCGAGGGAGCGACCGCCCCCTCCAGGGCCTTGCGAATCACCGCTTCCCGCCCCGCCTCCGGCGCATCGTCGATCTTCCCCGAGAAGTCCGCAGCGGTGTCGTTGTCGAAATGGCCGGTGTCCCAGGTGCCCATGAGGTCCCCTCCGCAAGTGCTGTCCGTACGTGGACCACTCTCGCACCTGCCACTGACAACGGCGGGTCAGTCCTCTCCCGCGCCCCGCTCCCAGCGCCGTTCGCCCTCGCACCACTGCTCCGTCGGTCCCAGCCCCGCCGCACCGGCCACGGCTGCGGAGGCGTCGTGGTCCGGATGGATGTGGGCGAGGACGGTACGCACCGCCCCCGGCTCCGGCTCCACCGCCAGCAGGTGCGCCACCAGCCCCGCCGCGGCCTCCTTCGCGTACCCGCGCCCCTGCCACCGCGTCCCGACCACCCAGGCGATCTCCGCCTCCGCGCCCGGCACGTCCACCGTCGCCTGGACGTATCCGGCCAGGCGGCCCTCGCCCCGTACCCGCAGCACCCAGTTCCACCACCGCACCCCGGGGTCCGGCGAACCGGCGGTCTGGCGTCCGTAGCGGGCCCTCAGCTCGTCGGCGGTCTCCGGGGCGCCCCCGGTGTACGTGTGCAGGGCCGGGTCGTCGAGCACCGCCGCCATCTCGTCCGCGTACGCGACCCGCAGCGGCAGCGCGTCCAGCCGTGCGGTGGCGAACGGTTCGGGCTCAGTGATCATTTGGCTCTCCATAGGGCCCCGACCCTACGCGCGCCCCGGTGTGCGCCGGGCCGCGGCGTCCTCAGTTCCCCTTCCGTCGGCGCCCCATGAGCACCAGGAAGCCGATGCCGGCGAGCACGAGCACCCCGGTCAGGGTCGTCCCCTTCACGTCCCCGGTGCCCCCGCTCCCCGCTCCGGCGGACGAGGCCGACGCGTCGCCGCCCCGGGACGGCGACTTCCCGCCGCCCGCGCCGCCGCTGTCCACATCCACCCGTTCCACGTCGCTCTGCTCCCCCTCCGAGCCGAACATCAGCGCCGAGCCGTCCGCCGTGTACGTCACGGATTCGGCCTGTCGCTGGATCGGCGCCCGGACCGCGTGGTCGGCGCCGAGCCTGCCGTTCTCGAAGACGTAACCACGGGCGCTGAAGTACGAGCGCAGCACCAGCTCCTTGCCGTCCGGCGAGAACGCCCCGTCCGTCACCCACGGCACCTCACCCACCCGCCGGAAGACGTTGGTGGCTCCGGTGGTCAGCTTCGCCGGGCCCTCGTACAGCCCGCCGCCATCCTCGTTCTTCGACGCGATGTAGACGCGCCCGGTCATGGGGTGGACCATCAGCGCCTCGGCGTTGCGCGGGCCGTCCGCGTACTTCACGTCGAACTGGGTGGCGCCGACGGTCGCGTCCTTCAGCTGCTTCGGCTCCGGGAAGCGGTAGATCCAGACGTGGTCCCAGCTGCCGTTCAGGTTGTCGCCGATGTCACCGACGTACAGATTGCCGTCGGGTCCCAGCGAGATGGCCTCCACGTCGCGGGGTTCGCCCACCCCTTTCATGGTGATGGTCGCCACGGTCTTCCCGGTCCGGGAGTCGACGGCGTAGACGTACGGCCCGTCGTCGCTGTCGTTGTGCGTCCAGTAGATGCCGGGGTGGGCGCGGCTCGCGGCGAGGCCGCTGGACTCGGTGATCCGGGGGTCCTCGATCGTGAAGCTCCGGTCGGCTCCGTCGTCGGCCACGGCCGGAGCCGACCCGGCGAGGAGGAGCAGCGCGGCGGCTCCGGACACAGTCAGGTACGAACGCATGGCACAAGTGTCCATCGTCACGTCGCAGGCGGCAGGAGCGATCCGCGATGATGACGCCATGCGGTTCACGTTTGTCGGCGATTCCATGACCATCGGCTGCGCCGGCGACTTCACCTGGCGCTACCGGATGTGGCAGCACCTCACCGCCGCCCTCGGTGAGCCGTTCGCGATCGTCGGGCCGCGCAGCACGCTGTACGACACGGCGGCGGGCGCCCCGGTCAGTCACGCGTACGGCGCGCCGGACTTCCCCGCCGACGCCCGCACCCACCTGGCCGGCTGGGGCGAGGGCTGGCTGCACATGGCCCCGGTGATCGCCGGCACGGTGGCCGGACACCGCACGGACGTCCTGCTCGTCTCGCTCGGCCTGATAGACCTCGGGTTCTACACGGACAGCGCACAGACCGCCCTGAACGCAAGGGCGTTCATCGCGGCGGCGCGCACCGCGAACCCGCACGTCAAGATGGTCCTCATGCCCGTGATACCGAACATCCGGGCCGAGTCGGACGCCCCGTTCGCCGCCGAGTGCGACCGCTTCAACGAACTGCTGGCGAAGGCCGTCGCCGACCTCGACGACCCGATGTCCCCGGTCCTGCTGGCCTCCCGCCCCCCGGGGTACGACATCCACGAGGACACGTACGACGGAACGCACCCCGGTCCCACCGGCGAGCACGCGCTGGCGGGCGCGTTCGCCGACGCGATGCATCAGGCGTGGGGACTGGGCGGCCCGTACACGCCCCGCCCGTGACCGGACGCGTCGCGCCCCGGCGGAGTCAACCGGTCGCCGGACCTCCGGCTCCGAGCCCGGGGGCGGGGCGGCTCACCGCTCCGAGGAAGGCCGGGCCCTCACATGCATCCGCTCCCCCTGCTGCCCGAACAGGCTGAGGAATTCGACCGGATCGGGCCCGGCGCTGGCCCAGGCGTGCGGCGTACGCGTATCGAACTCGGCGACCTCGCCGGCCGTGAGCACCAGATCGTGCTCCCCCAGCAGCAGCCGCAACCGCCCCGCCAGCACGTACAGCCACTCGTATCCCTCGTGCACCCGCTGCTCCAGCGGCCCCGTGGCCCCACGGCCGCCGGGCAGGATCTGCTTGTACGCGTGCAGTCCGCCGAGGTGCCGGGTGAGCGGTACGAACGTCATGCCGTCGCGGGTGAAGGGGCGGAAGTGGATGCGCGGGTCGCCGGTGGCCGGGGCGCCGACCAGTTCGTCCAGCTGCACCCCGTACGCCTTGGCCAGCGGCAGCAGCAGTTCGAGCGTGGGCTTGCGGCCGCCCGACTCCAGGCGCGAGAGGGTGCTGAGGGAGATCCCGGTCGTCTCGGCGAGCTGCGCCAGGGTCGTGCCGCGTTCCTGGCGCAGGGCCCGCAGGCGCGGGCCGACGCCTGTCAGGACCGTCGTGATCTCGTCGTCCGGTCGTTCCGCGTGCTCCGCGCCGTCTTCCATCTCCCCATTATTTGCAGTCCCGGCGCCGGACGCGTCAGGACGACAGGATCATGGCCAGCGAGAGCCGGGTCAGCTCGTCGGTCAGCCACTCGGCGTCGACCTGGCGGGGCCGACGGCCGTGGTGGGCCATGAGTTCGTCCACCGCGTGGTTCAGCACCGTGACGGTCACCGTGTGGTCGCTCGGCACCGCCTCGCCCCGGCGCACGGCACGCTCGGCCTCGGACGTCAGGAACTCGATCCACATCGCCCGCCAGGTCGCCAGGTGCCTGTCCACCTCGCGGCTCACCCCGAGCACCTCGACGAAGGCCACCCGGGCCGCGCACCGGTCCTCGGTGACCGCCTTCACGTAGGCCTCGAAGAGCAGCCGGACCCGTTCCGACGTCGGGCAGTCCTCCATGCCCTCCGCCATCAGCGCGTTCTCGGCGGCGCGCAGCCCGTAGGTCGCCACCTCGTCGTACAGCGCCATCAGCAGCACCTCCCGGGAGAGGAACTCCTGCTGGAAGACGTGGACGGGCACCTTCGCCCGAGCGCACAGCTCCTCGACGCCCGTGCGCGCGTACCCGTACGCGCCGAACAACTCGCGCCCTGCCCGCAGGAGTCGGTCCCGTGCTCCCAGGAGCTCCATGGACTGCCCGGCCGCCCCGTTCCGCCGGCTCGCCACGACACCCGTCATCGGTCCTCCTTCGTCGTCCGTACCGCTGCCCCCACTCTCCCCGCTCCGCCCGGTCGGTGGTGGGTCCGCCACGCACTCCGGCCCGCGCAGGGTGGTACCCCGGCCAAGTCCGATTACCCATCGAACCGTCGCTGGTATGGGGGGCGTTCGCGGCTCTCCCGCTCCCTCGGCCCACCTCCCGGACTCCATCACCTCCGGGCCTCCCTCGCCTCCGGAACTCTCCAAGAAACCACCGTCGGGGGGCGCGAAACCTGCCTCTTCACGCCTCGGCGCGGGTGCCCCGGCGCCCGGAGCAGGCCCGCACGACGGGGGTCTCGACCCCGTCTCCGGCCGCCCGCCACGCTGCCGCCGACGGGTTTCGCCGGCACCTTCCCAACTGGGCCCCCGGGCCCCGCGGATCTACGCTTTCCCCTGGTGGAAAGGGGGGTCCACATGGACCGGAACATACGCACGACGGATGACGTACTGAGGCTCATGGACGGCCTGTTCGCACGGGATGCCGACCGGTGGACGGCCGACGCGAGCTCCTGGTGGGACGGCTTCTACGCGGACCGGGAGAAGCCCGTGCCGTTCTTCGTGGCGAAGCCGGACGAGAACCTCGCCTCGTACGCGGACCGCGGGCTGATCGCCCCGGGCCGTGCCCTGGAGCTCGGCTGCGGGCCGGGCCGCAACGCCGTCCATCTGGCGTCCCTGGGCTTCGAGGTCGACGCGGTGGACCTGTCCCCCTCGGCCCTCGCGTGGGCCGAGGACCGCGCCCGCGAGGCCGGGGCCGACGTCCGGTTCCATCGCGGCGACGTCTTCGCCCTCACGTCGACGGAACTGACCGGCCCGTACGACCTCGTCTACGACTCCGGCTGCTTCCACCACCTGCCGCCGCACCGCCGCATCAGCTACCTCGCCCTGCTCGACAGCGTCCTCGCCCCCGGCGGCTGCTTCGCCCTCACCTGCTTCGCGTCCGGCGAGGGCGGCATGGGCTCCGAACTCCCCGACGAGGCCTTCTACGACCGGGGCGGCCTGCGGGGCGGCCTTGCCTACACACCGGAGTCGTTGCGCCGGATCTTCTCGGACCTGACGGAGGTCGAGCTCCGCCGGATGCAGGACGAACCGTCCGACTCCCCGCTCTTCGGCGAGCCCTTCCTCTGGACGGCCCTGTTCCGCCGGACCGCCGGGGAGGGCGTCTGACCGACTGGGGGCGGGCGGCGGAAGCGGGAGTCAGGAAGCCGCGGTGCCGCCCCGGCCCGCGTCGGCGTCCAGCGCCGGGGCGATCACGTCGAAGGCCCGGTCCAGCAACGCGACGGGATCCTCGGCGCCGTCGCCGGCACTCCACCGCTCCAGCACCGCGTCGAAGGCGGTCAGCGCCATCCCGGCGGCCAGCCGCGGGTACAGATCGGCGTCGGACCCGAGCCCCGTCCGCTGCGCCAGCTCCGCCGTCAGCTCCTCGCGCCACTGCGCCTGACGCTCCATGAAGCGTGCCCGCAGGGCGGGCGTACGCAGGATCAGCTGGACCACGCGCAGCGCCCGCTCGGAGTGGTCGGGGTGAGCGCAGGCGGCGAGGGAGACGGAGACGGCGCGCAGCAGCGCCACCGAGGGGCGCTCCCCGGCCGGGCGGGCCGCCAGCTCCTCGCGCATACCGGCGCCCATGTCGGCCAGGAACTGGACGACCACGTCCTCCTTGGACGCGAAGTAGCGGAAGAACGTCCGCTTGGACACACCGGCGGCGGTCACGATCTCGTCGACGGTGACCGCGTCGAACCCTTTCGACGCCAGCAGTTGCAGCGCCGCTTCGGTCAGCTCGCCCGAGACGAGACGGCGTTTGCGCTGGGCCATGGTCACTTCGGGGCGGGAGCTCACCCCCTCATGGTAACCCCATGCCTTCTGTGGCACTCGGGAGACTTCTTGACACCGAGTGCCACTGGGGGCAACGTGTGTCACATGACACGGCAACAGCACTGGACCACCGAGCAGATCCCGGACCAGACCGGCCGGGTGTGCGTCGTCACCGGAGCCAACAGCGGCCTGGGGCTGGCGACCACCCGGGCGCTCGCCCTCCGGGGCGGACACGTGATCCTCGCCGTACGCGACGAGGAGAAGGGCCGCCGGGCGGCCGCGGAGATCGCCGCCGAGCAGCCGGACGCCGACCTGGAGGTGCGCCGTCTCGATCTGGCGGACCTCGACTCGGTCCGGGCCTTCGCCGACCGGCTGCGCGCCGACCATCCACGACTGGACGTGCTCGTCAACAACGCCGGGGTGATGGCACCGCCCCGGTCGCTGAGCGCACAGGGCCACGAACTCCAGTTCGCCTGCAACCACTTGGGCCACTTCGCGCTCACCGGGCTACTGCTCGACCTGCTGTCCGTCGGGCGCGATCCCCGTGTGGTCACGGTGAGTTCACCCAACCACCGGCAGGGACGGCTCTTCCTCGACGACCTCTCGGGGGAGCGCTCGTACGCGCCGATGGGGTTCTACAACCAGTCGAAGTTCGCCAACGCCGTCTTCGGCCGGGAACTCCATCTGCGGCTGACCGCGGCCGGCAGCCCGGTGCTCAGCCTGCTCGCCCACCCCGGCTACACCTCCACCAACCTGCAGACGAGCGCGCCGGTCGGCCTGGTGAAGCTGCTGTACGGCCGCGTGCTCCGCCCGCTCGCCCAGACCCCGGCGCGCGGCGCACTGCCGCAGCTGTACGCGGCGACCCACCCGGACGTACGGGGCGGCGAGTTCATCGGGCCGGACGGCCCGGCCGAGCTGCGCGGCGGGCCGACCCGGGTGCGGCTGGCCCCGGCGGCAGCGGATGCCGGGACGGGGCGCCGTCTGTGGGAGCTGTCGGAACGGCTGACCGACGTACGGTTCGCGTTCCCGGCCCCGGGGCCCGTCGATTCCTCCGGGACACCGCACGGCCGGTGAAGCGTGGGCTTCACCGGCCGCGGTGTGTTCGTGGGCGTGGCGCCGGCCGGCGCCGGCCGGTCAGGCCTTGCCGGTACAGATCGCGTCGTACGGCCGCCCCGGGCTCGGGAACAGCTCCAGCGGCTTGCTTCCGACCGGGCACTGCTCGGCCGTCTTCGTCAGGTCGAGCACCTTGCTCACACCGCTTCCCCCGCTGCCGCAGGCGACCTCCTTGGCCTGGTCGTCCACGCAGTCGCCCTTCACCAGCTGGCCGCCGCCCGCACCGGCGTCACCGGGGTGGTCGCCGGTCAGGTTGCGGCCACAGATGGTCTTGCTGGGGATGCCGGACTTGGCGTCACCCGAACCGAAGGAGACCTTCACCGAGATGATCGCGTCCGTGCCGGCCGGGCACTGGATGGAATCGGAGAAGATGGCGCCGTCCTTGATCTCCAGGGCCTTGAGCGTCGCCTTGGAGTCGCCGCAGTCCAGGGGCTGGTAGGCGTCCTTCTCGCTGCTGTCGGGCCCGGCGCAGTCGCCGACCTTCCAGTCCTTGGCCGCGTGGGTCCCGTCGCTCGACGACTTGTTGCAGGCGGTGGCCGCCCCCAGCACGAGTGCGACGGCCAGCACCGCCTTCGAGCCGTTCAGGAGAGCCGTACGGGAGCTGCGTCGCGAGGAGGATACGGTGCTGCTCCGGCTGCCGCTTCGAGGTCGCGTGCTGCCGTTAACTCTCATGCTGCTCCTTCGAGTTGCGTGTATGGGGCGCGGCCCGCACGGCACTCGGCGTGGCCCGCGCGTGGTGGCGCGCCTGATGACGACAGGACCGGGCGCCGCGGTTCCCGATCCGGCCGATTCAGCGGGCCCGCGCGGGAAGGGCGGCGAACGCCACGTCCGCGGCGTGCGGCACGACCTCCAGATCGCTGCCGAGGGCCCATTCGGCGACCCGTGAGACCGCGGCGGCCGGGATCCTGTCGCTGATTCCGGGCGCGGCCGGGATGTCGTGCGTCGCGTGGGCGTCGTGCGGCATGACGACCCGGTACCCCAGCGCCAACGCCGTACGGGCCGTCGCCTGTACGCACATCTCGGACATCACGCCGCAGATGGCGAGCGCCCGTACCCCCGACCCGGTCAACAGGCCCTCCAGGGGCGTCCCGTGGAACCCGTCGTCCCTGGTCTTGCGGATCACGACCTCCGTGGGCGAGGCCTCGACGGCGTGGTGGAGCTCCCACCCGGGCGTGCCCGGCTCGTCCCCCGCTCCGGGCTGCCCGTCGTTCTGTACGTGGACGACGAGCGCACCGCCCCTGCGTGCCCGAGCGATCAGATCCGTCGTCCGGTCCAGGAGCCGGGCCGCCTCGGGCACCGCCCGGTCACCGCCGACCGCGTCCGCCTGAACGTCCACAACGACCAGTGCCTGTACGGGAAGTGCGCGATTGCTCATGGAGCCATCATGTCCGCCGTCGCCGGGCACCTCCACCTGTTTGAATCGGAAGGTGCTTCCACGCACCACCGGGCCCGTTGGTAGGGTCTTCAGCTCAATGTGATGTGAGCGCATGCATGGAACGGGGAAAACCGGCATGAAGTTCGACATGGGGGCGCAGGTTCTGACGAATCTGTCGTCGAAGTCGCGTGGGTCGAGTGATGATCTGGGTACGTTGATTCGTCAGTTGTT
>NZ_JBHWIY010000004.1:0-192766 GCF_042731715.1 Streptomyces sp. NPDC059832
AAACGCTCGACTGGGAAACCCCAGCCGAGCGTCTCGCTAAGCTCCTGGCAACAGCCAGTTGATCACCTGTGTTGCCACGACCCTTGGAATTCGCCGTGTGGCGGCCGGGGCCCGATGGGCGGTGTGTCCGGGTCAGCGGCGTGAGCCGAACGGGCCGCCGAAGATGTTGCCGTTTCCGCCGCCCGGCATGGTCTGGACGTTGACCGCGCTGTTCTTGTCGACCGGCTGACCGGCGTTGGGCTGGAAGGCGACGACCTTCGCGTTGTCGTCGTTCGGCCCCTGCACCTGGCCGAGCTGCAGACCCGCCCCGACAAGCAGGGCCTTTGCCTCCGCGAGTGTCTTGCCCTGCAGATCGGGAACCGTGGTCTGTTCCGGCTGCTGCGGACCCTTCGAGACCGTCAGCACGATCTGGGCGGTGAGCGGCTGCATCGAGTCGGCGAGCGGTGTCTGGCTGATCACCTGGTTCGCCGGCTTCTCCGAGTCGACCTCGGTCCTGGAGACGTTCTTGAAGCCCAGGCCGTTGAGCTGAGCCACGGCGGCGTCGTAGTCCCGGTCCGCGACGTTCGGCACCTTTTGGGTGGCCTGCTTGGCGACCGTGATCGTGACTTCGGAGTTCTTCTCGGCCTTCGAGTTGCCCGCGGGGTCCTGCTCGATGACCGTACCTTCGGTCTTCTCGGACTCGACCGCGGTGACGTTCACCGTGAAGCCCTTGTCCTCAAGGTCCTTGCGGGCGGTCGCCTCGGTCTTCTCCACGACGTCCGGGACATCGACCTTCGGGGCGCCGGTGGAGACGACGACCGTGACGGTGTCCTTCTTGTCCATCTTCTCGCCGACTGCCGGCTTCTGGCTGCAGATCTTGCCCTTCGGCTGATCCTCGCACGGTTCGCGGGAGCCGATCTTCAGGACGACATCGGGATTCTCCGCGAGCTTCTGTGCTTCCTTCACGGTCGAGCCGATCAGGTTCGGCGCATCGACCTTGCCGTTGTCGCTGTTGGTCTCGCTGAAGACCGACTTGCCGATCAGGACCGCGCCGATCAGCACCAGGACGCCCGCGACGATCAGCAGGATCGTCGAGGTGTTGCTCTTCTTCTGGCGGCGGCGGTCCGGGCGGTCGTCGTAGCCGTAGCCGCCGTCGTCCGGGTTGACCGGGGGCAGCATGGACGTGGGTGCGCCGTTCTGGTCCGCGGCGCGCAGTGCGGTGGTCGGCTGGTCGTTGCCGTATCCGTCGTAGCCGCCGTAACCGGCCGCACCCATCGCCGCGGTGGCGGCGACCGGCTGGCCGTCGAGGCAGGCCTCGATGTCGGCGCGCATCTCGTCGGCCGACTGGTAGCGGTAGTCGGGGTCCTTGACCAGGGCCTTCAACACGATCGCGTCCATTTCGGGCGTGATCTCGGGGTCGAAGTTGCTGGGCTTCTGCGGCTCTTCCCGTACGTGCTGGTAGGCGACCGCGACCGGTGAGTCCCCGATGAAGGGCGGCCGGACCGTCAGCAGCTCGTAGAGCAGGCAGCCGGTCGAGTAGAGGTCGGATCGCGCGTCGACCTGCTCGCCCTTGGCCTGCTCCGGGGAGAGGTACTGGGCGGTGCCGATGACGGCGGCGGTCTGGGTCATCGTCATTCCGGAGTCGCCCATGGCGCGGGCGATGCCGAAGTCCATGACCTTGACCTGACCGGTGCGCGTCAGCATGACGTTCGCCGGCTTGATGTCGCGGTGGACGATGCCGGCGCGGTGCGAGTACTCCAGCGCCTGGAGGATGCCGACGGTCATCTCAAGGGTGCGCTCGGGCAGCAACTTGCGCCCGGAGTGCAGGAGTTCCCTGAGTGTCGACCCGTCGACGTACTCCATCACGATGTACGGGATGGAGACCCCGTCGACGTAGTCCTCGCCGGTGTCGTAGACGGCGACGATCGCCGGGTGATTGAGCGAGGCGGCGGACTGGGCCTCACGGCGGAACCGGGCCTGGAAGGACGGATCGCGGGCCAGATCGGCCCGGAGCGTCTTCACGGCTACGGTGCGGCCGAGCCGGGTGTCGTGTGCGAGGTAGACCTCGGCCATGCCACCACGGCCGAGCACCGAGCCCAGCTCGTACCGGCCGCCGAGGCGACGCGGCTCTTCCATAACTGTTCCAGCCCTCTCCGTCAGTCCCGACCGCACCGGTGTGCGGTCCGGCGGTGTGCTGCTCGCGCATACGCTACCGGCCGCGCACTACCTGATCGGTCCGTAGTCCGGACCTGATATCTGACCGGTATCCCAATGTGCAGGTATGGCACCCGATGTGATGGGCATCACTTCTTGCTGTCGATGACCGCCTTCATTACTGCCCGTGCGATCGGGGCGGCCAGGCCGCCGCCGGAGATGTCATCGCGGTTGGCCTGACTGTCCTCGACGACCACGGCGACGGCGACCGGGGAGCCGCTGTCGGTCTTGGCGTAGGAGATGAACCAGGCGTACGGATTCTCGCTGTTGTTCAGACCGTGCTGGGCCGTACCCGTCTTGCCGCCGACGGTGACGCCGGGGATCTTGGCGTTCTTTCCCGTGCCGTTCTCGACGACGGTCTCCATCATCTGCTGGAGCTTCTGCGCGTTCTCGCCCGAGAGGGGCTGGCTGAACTGCTCCTTCTCGTGGGTGTAGATCGGGTCGAGGCCGGGGGACTGGCGCTCGGCGACCATGTACGGCTGCATCAGCTTGCCGTCGTTGGCGACGGCCGAGGCGACCATCGCCATCTGGAGCGGGGTGGCGCGGTTGGACGCCTGGCCGATACCGGCCATGGCGTTCTGCGGCCGGTTGTCCTTGGGGTAGACGCTGGCGTCGGCGCGTACCGGGGTGAAGATCTCCTTGTTGAAGCCGAACTTGTTGGCCTCGTCGATCATCTTCTGGTTGCCGAGATCGTCACTGATCTTGCCGAAGACGGTGTTGCAGGACCACCGCAGCGCTTCCCGGAGCGAGGCGTTCTCGCACGGGATGTTGCCCTCGTTGGCGAGGTTGCCGGTGGTCAGCGGGAGCCGCCAGGGCAGCGGGGAGTTGGTCTTGTCGTCGATCCCCTTGTACAGCCCGTTCTCCAGAGCCGCGGCGGCGGTGACGACCTTGAAGGTCGAGCCGGGCGGGTAGGTCTCGCGCAATGCCCGGTTGAGCATCGGCTTGTCCTTGTCCTTCAGGAGCTGCTGCCGGGCTTCTGCGTCCTTGAGGGAGTTGCCCGCGAAGACCGAAGGGTCGTACGAAGGGGTGCTGACCAGGGCCAGGATGGCGCCGGTCTGGGGGTCGAGCGCGGCGACGGCGCCCTTCTTGCTGCCGAGGCCCTTGAAGGCGGCCTTCTGCGCGGCGCCGTTGAGGGTGGTGACGATGTTGCCGCCGGTCTTCTTCTCGCCGGTGAAGAGGGAGAGCGTGCGGTCGAAGAACAGCTGGTCGCTGTTGCCGGTGAGGATTCCGTCCTCGAGGCTCTCCAGCTGCGAGGCGTCGAACGCCTGCGAGGAGTAGCCGGTGACGGGGGCCCACATGGGGCCGTTCTTCCAGACCCGCTTGTACTTGAAGTCGCTGCCCTTGGTCTCGACGGATTCGGTGACGGGGTTGCCGTCGACGATGATGTTGCCGCGCTCGTGTGCGTACCGCTCGATCTGGACGCGGCGGTTGTGCTCGTTCCCGTTCAGCTCGTCGGCGCGAACGTACTGGAGCCAGTTGACACGGACCAGGAGGGCGAGGACGAGCAGCCCGCAGAAGATCGCAATCCTGCGAAGAGGCTTGTTCACGGTCGGACCACCTGGGTCATCTCGGCGTCGGGCGATGGGGCCGGGGTCGGTGCGGGGCGGCGTGCGGTGTCGCTGATGCGGAGCAGGATGCCGATCAGGGCCCAGTTGGCGATCACCGACGACCCGCCCGCTGCGACGAACGGCATGGTCATGCCGGTCAGCGGAATGAGTCCCATGACACCGCCGGCGACGACGAAGACCTGGATGGCGAAGGAGCCGGAGAGCCCGATCGCGAGGAGCTTGCCGAAGGGGTCGCGGGCGGCGAGGGCGGTGCGGACACCGCGCTCGACGATCAGGCCGTAGACAAGCAGGACGGCCATCATTCCGGCCAGGCCCAGCTCCTCGCCGACGGTGGCGAGGATGAAGTCGGAGTTGGCGGCGAAGCCGATCAGGTCGGAGTTGCCCTGGCCGAGCCCGGTGCCGAGGGTGCCGCCGGAGCCGAAGGCCATCAGGGACTTGGCCATCTGCTCACTGGCGGCCAGCTTGCCCCATCCGTCGAACGGGTCGAGCCAGGCGGTGACACGCTGCTGCACGTGGGGCTCGAAGGTGGCCACACCGACGGCGCCGGCCGCGGACATCAGCAGACCGAAGACGATCCAGCTGGTGCGCTCGGTGGCCACGTACAGCATCACGACGAACATGCCGAAGAACAGCAGGGACGAGCCCAGGTCGGTCTCGAAGACCAGGATCAGGATCGAGAAGGCCCAGACCATGAGGATGGGGCCGAGGTCACGGCCCCGGGGAAGATAGAGGCCCATGAAACGGCGGCTGGCCAAGGCCAGCGCGTCCCGTTTGACCATGAGATATCCGGCGAAGAACACCGCAATGATGATCTTGGCGAACTCCCCTGGCTGGATCGTGCCGACGCCGGGGATCTTGATCCAGATCTTGGCGCCGTTCACCGCGGGGAAGAACATCGGGAGGATCAGGAGGAACAGCGCCACCAGCATGGAGATGTAGGTGTAGCGCTGCAGAATGCGATGGTCCTTGAGGGCCACCAGAACGACGACCAGCAGTGCGACGCCCACTGCCGAGAACATCAGCTGCTTGGAGGCGGCGGGCGCGAAGTTCGGGGTTGCCTGGAACCGTTCGGACTGGTCCAGACGCCAGATGATGGCCAGTCCCAGCCCGTTCAGCAGCGTCGCAAGCGGCAGCAGCAGAGGGTCCGCGTACGAGGCGAATCTGCGGACGGCGAGGTGGCTGATGCCGCCGAGCAGGGCGAGTCCGAGCCCGTATCCGAGCATGCCGGAGGGCAGTTCGCCGTTGAGGGCGAGTCCGACATTGGCGTAGGCGAATACCGAGATGGCGACGGCGAAGACCATCAACATCAGTTCGGTGTTGCGACGGCTCGGTGCGTCGATCGCGCCGATCGTGGTCGTATTGGTGACAACGCTCATGGTGCTGAAGGCCCCCTACGGCTTTACTGCTTACCGCACTGCGGGACCAGCTTTTTCTCTTCCTCCGAGAGGCTGGGACCAGGAGTGGGAGTTTTGGTCGGCTTGGTCTTGGCGGCATCGGACGTCTTGGCGCCACTGGATGTCTCGGTAGCGTCCGTACCCGGTGCCTGGCCCTCGTCGGCGCTGGCCTTCTCGGCGGCACGTCGTTCGGCGTTCTTCTTGCAGGCGGATGCCTGGAGAGCGAGTTCGCCGATCTTCTCCTGGGCGGCGGCCAGGTCGCCCTCGGCGATGGTCGCCTTGACCTGCTTGCGCTGGTAGGGCGGGAGGTACTTGAGTTCGATCTCGGGGTGGTCCTTCTCGACCTTCGAGAGCGAGACCCAGGCCAGGTCCTGGCTGATGCCGCGGAACAGCGCGACGTGTTCGTTCTTCGCGCCGACGTAGAACTGGTTCTGGGTCCAGCGGTAGCCGCCGTAGAGGCCGCCGCCGATGACGGCGAGCGCCAGCACGGAGTAGAGGGACCTCTTGAGCCACTTGCGGCCGCCGCCGGGCTTCACGAAGTCGTCGTCGGTGTACGAGTCGAAGGAGCCGTCGGGCATCCCGCCGTAGCCGCCGTCGACGTCGCCGCTTCCGGGCGGGCCGAAGCCCCCCGCGGGCGGCGGCACGGGGCGGCCGAGGCCGGCTGCCCGTCCGGCGGGGGTCTGCATGGCGGCGGTGCTCTCGGCGGCGGACATCTGCGCGGCCTGGTTCTCGGCGACCGCGCCGACGATGACCGGGGTGTCGTTGAACTGCGCGGCCAGGGTGTCGTTGCTGTCGACGTCGAGGACGTCGGCGACGATGCAGGTGATGTTGTCGGGGCCGCCGCCGCGCAGGGCGAGCTGGATCAGCTCCTGGATGGTCTCCTGGGGGCCCTGGTAGCTGGCGAGCGTCTCTTCCATCGTCTGGTGGGAGACGACGCCGGACAGCCCGTCGGAGCAGATCAGATAGCGGTCGCCGACCCGGACCTCGCGGATGGAGAGATCGGGTTCGACATGGTCGCCACTGCCCAGTGCACGCATCAGCAGGGCGCGCTGCGGGTGGGTGGTGGCCTCTTCCTCGGTGATCCGGCCCTCGTCGACCAGCCGCTGCACCCAGGTGTGGTCCTGGGTGATCTGGGTGAGTACGCCGTCGCGCAGCAGGTACGCGCGGGAGTCGCCGACGTGGACGAGGCCGAGGCGCTGGCCGGTCCAGAGCAGGGCGGTGAGCGTGGTGCCCATGCCCTCCAGCTGGGGGTCCTCCTCGACCATCATGCGCAGTTGGTCGTTGGCCCGCTGGACCGCCGTACCGAGCGAGGTGAGGATGTCCGAGCCCGGGACGTCGTCGTCGAGCTGGACGAGCGTGGAGATCACCTCGGAGCTGGCGACCTCGCCGGCTGCCTGGCCGCCCATGCCGTCGGCGATGGCGAGAAGGCGCGGGCCGGCGTAGCCGGAGTCCTCGTTGCCCTCCCGGATCATGCCCTTGTGCGATCCGGCGGCGAAGCGCAGGGAAAGACTCATGCGCACCTCGCCCGTCGGCTCGGGGTACAGCCGGTCTCGAGCCACACTGCCCACCCTCCGGTCGGGAGCCGGGCGGGGTCCGTTGCCCGGACTGCCGCGGCTCGCTCGCTCCGCTCGCTCATTGTCGTACTACTTCCGCAGCTCGATGACGGTCTTGCCGATCCGGATCGGCGCGCCCAGCGGAACAGGTGTCGGGGTGGTGAGTCGGGTCCGGTCGAGATACGTGCCGTTGGTGGACCCGAGATCCTCGACGATCCACTGGCCGTCACGGTCGGGGTAGATCCTGGCATGCCTGCTGGACGCGTAGTCGTCGTCCAGCACGATCGTTGAATCGTGCGCCCGGCCCAGCGTGATGGTCTGCCCCTGGAGCGCCACCGTGGTGCCGGTGAGGCTGCCTTCGGAGACGACCAGCTTTGTGGGTGCCCCCCGGCGCTGGCGCCCTGGCTGCTGGCGTTGCTGCGGCGGTGCCGCGGCATTCTGGCGTGCCTGTGGAGGCCGCGCGTCGTTCGCAGTGCGGCGTGAGCCGCGCTGCGTGACGCGCGTTCCGAACAGGTCGCTGCGGATGACCTGGACGGCCACGATCACGAACAGCCACAGAACAGCCAGGAAACCTAGCCGCATGACCGTCAGGGTCAGCTCTGACATTGCCCCCGCTTCACCCTTCGGCTTGCCGGTAAACGATGGTGGTGCTGCCCACGACGATTCGCGAGCCGTCGCGGAGCGTAGCGCGGGTGGTGTGCTGCCCGTCTACCACGATGCCGTTGGTAGACCCGAGATCCTGGATCGTCGAGGGCGTTCCGGTCCGGATCTCACAGTGCCGACGCGATACGCCGGGGTCGTCGATCCGCACGTCGGCGTCGGTGCTGCGTCCCAGCACCAGCGTCGGGCGGGAGATCTGATGGCGGGTGCCGTTGATCTCGATCCAGCGTCGCACCTGCGCGTTCGGCAGGGGGCTGGGCCCGGCCGGCGGGTGCCGGTCGGTGCTGGGTGCTCCGGGCCTTCCGGCGCCCGGCGGCGGGGCCGCGGGCATGGGAGGGGCGGAGCTGGGCGGGTATCCGTAGCCGCCGGTGGGTTGCGCGGACCGGCCCGGACCCGGGTAGGGAGGCTGGCCCTGCAGTCCTTGGTGGCCCTGGGGGTCCTGCTGTGACGAACTCGACGCCAGGGTGCGGCTGCGCACCCGGTAGAGCCCGGTGTCGAGGTCGTCGGCCTTCTCCAGGTGGACCTTGATGGGGCCCATGAAGGTGTACCGCTGCTGCTTGGCGTAGTCGCGGACCAGCCCGGAGAGTTCGTCGCCCAACTGGCCGGAGTACGGGCTGAGTCGCTCGTAGTCAGGGGTGCTGAGCTCGACGATGAAGTCGTTGGGGACGACGGTCCGTTCGCGGTTCCAGATCGTCGCGTTGTTGTCGCACTCGCGCTGGAGGGCTCCTGCGATCTCGACCGGCTGGACCTCGGACTTGAAGACCTTGGCGAAGGTGCCGTTGACCAGACCTTCGAGACGCTGCTCGAAACGCTTCATGACTCCCATGGGGCACCTCCTCCGTTGTAGTCGTCCCTGTACTGCTTACTGATCGTATCCACGCGTCGGGAAATCGGCTGGTTCCCCTTGTCTGCCCTGTGGATGAGTGTCACCTCTCACACGGATCGTAGAGGCGGCCTCCTCACAGTGTCCCGCACCCGGGGTGCACAGAGGAGGAGTGGGGGCCACCGCTCGGCGTTCCCGCTTCCCTTCAGTCGGTCGGTGAAACAACGGATGTGAATCCACCCTGTCCAGCGTGCTAATCTTCCGGATGTCGCCAGGGACTCGCACCAAACGGTGAGAGAGTCTCTGGAAACACCACTCTTGCGCGAGTGGCGGAACGGCAGACGCGCTGGCTTCAGGTGCCAGTGTCCTTAGGGACGTGGGGGTTCAAATCCCCCCTCGCGCACAAGAGAGAAGCCCCACAGGCCAAACGGTCTGTGGGGCTTCTTCGTTCCCGAATTCTTGTTTCACGTGAAACGTCTGATTCGAGGCGTCCTGCGGAACAGTGGGGCTTACGAGCTGTACGAGCCACATATGGCGTATGGGTCTTGTGGGGCTGAGGGGTGACCGCCTCGGTGGGGCCCAGGAGGGGCGATGGGGCTCGCGGAGTCCTGGTTCCGCGAGCCGCTGTCCGGGGCCGGGGGTCGGATCAGGCCGTCGGCGTCTGTGGGGCGGCCGTGATGGTGTTGCCCGCCGAGTTGTAGCGCAGCAGGTATTCCGCGAACCGGGCGAGATCTTCCTCCGTCCAGTCCGCGAGGCGCTCCTGGTAGGCCGTGCGGCGACTGGCCTGTGTGGAGGCGAGGGCCTGGGTTCCGGCCGCGGTGGGGTGCAGCACCTGGATCCGGTGGTCGTCGGGGTCCGGGTGGCGCTCGACCAGCCCCAGTTTCTCCAGGGTGCCGATCTGTCGGCTGACCGTCGATTTGTCCAGCATGTAGTGCGCGGCCAGATCGGTCGCGCGGCAGCCGTGCCGGTCTTCGATGTGTGCCAGCAGCGTGTACGAGACCAGGGGGAGCTCCGGGTGGAGGCGGGCTGCCGCGGCCCGCGCGCGGCGCGCGAAGGCGGTCAGTTCCCGCTGGATGACGTCCAGCGACTCTTCGCGTTCCTCGGGGGTGCCTGGCACGGTTTCGCCTTCCGTCTCGCGGTTCTCGGGTTTCAGTTGTATAGTACAACGAATTAGAGGTTGCAAAAGCCAACCATTGGAGTGTTCCGAATGTCCGCAGGCCCGAGTGCCGCCACCGGCTCCACCGCCGCCGCCCTCCGCCATGTGCTGGGCCATTTCGTCACGCCGCTGCTGATGTGCATCGGCATGGGGCTCGCCTACCTCGGGGCTTTTCACGCGCCGGAGCCGCACGATCTCCGGGTGGACGTGGTCGGGTCCGGGCCCAGCGCGCAGGTGCTCGCGCAGACACTGCAGGACAAGAGCGACGGGGCGCTGAGCGTGCGTACCGTTCCCGACCGCGCCGCGGCCGTGGACCACCTCAGGACGCAGGCGAGTTACGGCGCCTACCTGCCGGGCAAGCACCCCGAGCTGCTCGTGGCCAGTGCGTCCTCCGACACCAGCGCCACGGTGGTCGAGAAGGTGTTCACCAAGGTTGCCGCCGAACAGGGCGACCCGCTGAAGGTGACGGACACGGCACCGACCGCGGAGGGCGATCCGACCGGCCAGGGCATCTTCTTCCTGCTGGTCGCGGTGAGTATCGGCTCGTACGCCTCGGTCGCGGTCATCGGCGGCGCGGGCGCCGTGCTGGCGCTGAGGATCAGGGCCGCACTGGCTGTTGCCGCGTCGCTGGTGGTGAGCGTGATCGGAGTGGTGTTCGCGGGGCCGCTGTTCGGCCTGGTGGACCAGGGGCTCGGCGGTCTGTGGGCGATGGCCTGGCTCTACTCCGCGGGCATCCTGCTGATCGGCGTCGGGCTGCACACCTTCCTCAAGCACTGGACGACGCTCGGGCTGATGGTGCTGTTCGTGATGCTCAACTTCACCAGCTCGGGTGGCATCTTCCGGCCCGAACTGCAGCCCGGCTTCTTCGCCTCGCTGCACTCCTTCTGGAACGGCGCGGGCTTCGTCGAGGGCGTACGCAGCCATGTGTACTTCGGCGGACACGCGCTGGGCGGACATGTGCTGGTGCTCGCGTTCTGGTTCGTGGCGGGCCTGGCCCTGACGGGGCTGGCGGAGTCGAGGCGGCGGCAGGCCGCGGTGGAGGCGGCGGCCGGCACCGACGCCGCCGCCGGTTCTGTCGAGGCCGGCGGAGCCCATGGGCCGAAGCACGCCGCCAGGACTGGGGCCGGAACCCGGACCGGGGCGGGTGCCGAGCCGCAGATCGAGGGGGAGATCGAAGAGGAGATGGAAGAGACCGTCGGCGTCTGACCAGGACGGATCGTTTTCCACAGGTCGCAAGGTGCGTTTTCCACAGGGGCAGACGGGATTCGGCCGACGGCGGTACCTTCGTCGCAATTGATCTGCGACAGGGCGTCGGGCCGGGAGCGCAGGGCGAGGGCGGGGGAGGCTGCGCGCCATGGGTGACATCGAAGCGACAGTGCCGGTTCAGCGGTCCGTGCCGGGTGATCCGCGTATTCCGGTCGTGCCCGGATTCGCGCGGAGGGCGGCCGGGGCGGACGGGGGCGCGGAGCGGCCGTCGAGGAAGGCGGGCAAAGCGGTGCGGGAGCGGGTGCCCAGGGCCTCGCACGCGTTCCTGGACCTTCCGGCCGGGCGGCCCGACGCGGTGCGGGCGGTCGAGGAGTCGAGCCTGGGCAGAGTGCCCTCCCTCGCCCCGATCCGGGTGGGGCGGATGGCGGCCACCCCCTTTGCCTTTCTGCGCGGCTCGGCCGGGCTGATGGCCCATGATCTGGTGGGCACGCCGGTCAGCGGGGTGGGTGCCCAGCTCTGCGGCGATGCGCACGCGGCCAATTTCGGGCTGTACGGCGATGCGAGGGGCAGCCTGGTCATCGATCTGAACGACTTCGACGAGACCGTGTTCGGCCCGTGGGAGTGGGACCTCAAGCGTCTGGCCACCTCGCTGGTGCTCGCGGGGCGTGAGGCCGGGGCGGACGAGGAGACCTGCCGGCAGGGCGCGTACGACACGGTGGGCGCGTACCGGCGGACGATGCGGCTGCTGGCCAAACTGCCCGCGCTCGACGCCTGGAACGCCATCGCGGACGAGAAGTTGGTCTCGCACACGGACGCGCGGGATCTTCTCGGCACTCTGGAGCGGGTCTCGGAGAAGGCCCGCAACAACACCAGCGCCCGCTTCGCGGCCAAGTCCACCGAGGACTCCGGAGACGGCGGACGCCGCTTCATCGACGCGCCTCCGGTGCTGCGACGGGTGCCGGACGAGGAGGCCGCGGCGGTCGCGGCGGGACTCGGCGACTACCTGGGCACGATCTCGGAGGACCGGGTTCCGCTCCTCGCCCGGTACGCGATCCACGACGTGGCGTTCCGGGTGGTCGGCACCGGGAGCGTCGGCACCCGGTCGTACGTGGTGCTTCTGCTCGATCACCGCGGTGAGCCCCTGGTGCTGCAGGTGAAGGAGGCGCGGCCCTCGGTGCTGGCGCCGTACTTGCCGGCTGTCGGCTTCGATGTGCCGGAGGTGGCGCACGAGGGGCGCCGGGTGGTGCTCGGGCAGAAGCGGATGCAGGTCGTCAGCGACATCCTGCTGGGCTGGGCGACGGTGGACGGACGCCCGTTCCAGGTACGGCAGTTCAGGAACCGCAAGGGCAGCGTGGATCCGGCGGCGCTGGCGGCCGATCAGGTCGACGACTACGGCCGGATGACCGGCGCGCTGCTGGCACGTGCCCACGCGCACAGCGCGGATCCGCGACTGATCGCGGGCTACTGCGGCAAGAACGAGGAACTGGACGAGGCGGTGGCGGCGTTCGCGGTGACCTACGCGGACCGTACGGAGGCGGACCACGCGGAGTTGGTGCGGGCCATCGGTTCGGGGCGGATAGCCGCCGAACTGGGCGTCTGAGGGGCATCGGGCCGGCCGTGCGTCTTCGGGACGTGGGCCGTGGCCATACGCTGGACGGGTGACCCACGAAGCCGCCGGGGTGCCGACCACCCGGAACGACGATGACCGGCAGGACAACGACCGGCAGCACGAGCAGCATGCCCGGAACGAGCAGTACGGGCAGGGCGAGCCGCCAGAGCAGCACGGTCGGCCGGCCGGTGCCGGTACGGACACCGGCGCCGGTCCCGGGGCCGGTGTCGAAGGTGGCTCCGGCACCGCCGCGGGCAGCGCCGGAGCCGGGGCTCCCGACGAGGCAGCGGGCGGGGACGCCGGCGGGGGGACGGGCGGTCGTGCGGAGGGGGAGCGGCCCGAGGCCCGGCTCGCGAAGGCGGTTCGGGTGGCGGAGCAGGCGCTGATCGAGTTCGAGATCGCGGTGGAGACCTTCCGGGTCGAGGTCGAGAACTTCTCCCGGCTGCATCACCAGAAGCTCGGGCCCATGTACACCCGCCTCGACGAGCTGGATGCGCAGATCGCGGAGGCTCGGGCCGCCAGGACGGGTGATCCGGAGGACATCCGCAAGGCGCAGGAGGCACGGGCGATCGTCATGCCGATGCCGGGCGTCGACGAGCTGTTTCACGACTGGATCGACTCCGACGGGCTGTCCCCCGAGGCCGCGGCGATGCTGACCGAGCAGCCGGTCCGGCCGCCCAAGCGGGTCCGGCCGACCGAGGAGGCGCGCAAGCTCTACCGCGACCTGGCACGCCAGGCCCACCCGGACCTGGCGCAGGACGAGACGGAGCGGGCCCGCCGGGACGAGTTCATCGCCCGCGTGAACGCCGCGTACGGGCGGGGGGACGAGGCTCTCCTGATCGAGTTGGCGCAGGAATGGGCGGCGGGCCCGGCGGCTCCGGAGGCGGAGCTCAGTGAGAGCGAGGAGCTCTACGCCCGGCTGAACTGGCTGACCCAGCGCAAGGAACTTCTGACGGTGCTTGCCCAGGAGCTGGAGGAGAGCGCCATCGGGGCCATGCTGCGGATGGCGCCGGACGATCCGGACCGGTTGCTCGACGAGATCGCCGAGCAGCTGCTGGGCGAGGTCGCGCAGCGCGAGGCGGAGCTGGCGGCCATGGTGCAGTAGCGTTTCAGGTGACTCAGGAGCGTACGTACGAGAGAAGGCATGACCCATGAATTTCGCCCCGCTGCCCTCGGTGGATGTCGCGGCGGTGCCGTCGGACGGCTTTGTGCTGGACGTCCGGGAGGACAACGAGTGGGCGGCCGGGCATGTCGAGGGCGCTCTGCACATCCCGATGAGTGACTTCGTGGCCCGCTTCGGTGAGCTGACCGAGGCCGCCGACGACGGCCGGCGCGTGCATGTGATGTGCCGGGTCGGTGGCCGGTCGGCCCAGGTCACCCAGTACCTGGTGCAGCAGGGCATCGACGCCGTGAACATCGACGGCGGGATGCTGGCCTGGGACGGCGCCGGACGCCCGATGGTCACGGACGACGGCAACCCGGCCTTCGTGCTCTGAGCCGGGGAGCCGCTTCGCCGGGGAGCTGGTTCGTGCTTGTGCGGCGGCTTGGCCGTTCGGTCGGTGCGCTTGCCGTTTGACCGGTGTCAGCCGAGGAGGTGTGCGGCCAGAAGGCTGCCCAGTGCCTCCTCGTGTGCCGCTGCCGGACCGAGGGACAACTCGATCTGCTTGGCCCAGGCGTGAAAGCGGTGCAGCGGATAGTCCGTGTCCGCTCCGAAACCGCCGTGCAGATGCTGTGCCGTCTGCACGACCCGGCGGACACCGTCCGAGGCCCAGATCTTCGCCACGGCGATGTCGCCCTCGGCAGGCAGCATCCCGTCGGCTCCGGTGGAGATCCGCCAGGCCGCCTGCCAGAGCGTCACTTCCATGGCCCGTAGGTCGATGTACCGGTCCGCGGCCTGTACCGCGACGGACTGGAAGGTCGCCACCGGGAAGCCGAACTGCTCGCGCTTGCCGGTGTATTCGCTCGTCATGGCGAGCACGGCCTCACCCAGGCCGAGTGCGAGCGCGCACGTTCCGGCGGTGAGGAGGGCGCGCAGCGACTCCCAGGCCCCGGCTCCGTCGATCAGCGCGCTGCCGTCGATCCGTACCGACTCCAGCCGGACCTCGGCGAACCGTTCACCACTGGTGGAGACCTGCTCTGCCGGAGTGACGCCGTCCTGGGTGGTCTGGATCAGGGCGACCACTGCCCGGCCCTCGTCCGTGTGGGCCGGAATCGCGATCCAGTCCGCGGCCTGTGCCCACGGAACCGCCGACTGCGTCCCGTCGAGCACCCAGCCGGCAAGATCTCCGGCGCCGCCGCGGACGGCTGTGCCGGGGGCTTCGTCCGTCGGGACGATTCCTGCTGTCGCTTCCCGGCGGGCAGTGACGGCGAGTTCGGCCGGATCGTGGCCGGAGCGGCCGTTGGCCCCGACGGTGAGGACCAGCTCCCCTCGGCCGACCTTGGGCAGCAACTGGGAGGCCAGCCGTGGGTCCCCGTACCGCTGGAGCGTCATCGCGACCGCGCACGTCTCCAGCAACGGCACTCTCGCGAGCACCTTGGCCGACTCGCGCAACACCAGGCAGAGCGCGACGAGATCGAGCCCGGCCCCGCCGTGCTCCGGCGACAGCGTCAGGCTCAGCAGATCGCTCGCGGCAAGCCGGGCCCACAGCGGGCGGTCGATGTCCTCGGCCACCGCGCCCGGCACGAGAGCGGGGCTGGGAACCCCGTCCGGTGCGACTCCCGAGAAGACCGCCCGTGCTGCCTCCGTGGCCGCCTGCTGTTCCTCGGTGAAGGTGAAGTCCACTGCCCTGGCCTCCCGCTGACCGATTGTCCCTGTGCCCGAATGTGACGGGCCGTCAAGATAGAACAGGTTCTATGAGAAGGGAACAGGAGAAGGAGCGGGAGAAGCAGCAGGGGAGGATCAGGAGGCAGGGAGAGGCGAGGGGGCGCGGTCAGCGGTCGAAGTCGAGCTCCACCTCCGGGGTGGCCGGATGCGACTGGCACGCCAGTACATAACCCGCATCTGTCTCTTCGGGCTCCAACGCGAAGTTGCGGTCCATCCGCACCTCGCCCGAGACCAGGAACGCCCGGCAGGTCCCGCACACCCCGCCCTTGCAGGCGTACGGTGCGTCGGCGCGGCTGCGCAGCACGGTCTCCAGCAGCGATTCGCCCTCCTCCACCGGCCAGGTGCCGGAACGGCCGTCCAGGGTGGCGGTGAGCCTGCTGTGAGCGGGTGCTTCGGCCCGGGGGCGGTCGGATGTGCTCGGCCCGTCGTCCACATGGAAGATCTCCTGGTGGATGCGGGGCCGGTCGATGCCGAGGCAGCGCAGCGCCTGGTCTGCGGCCTGGATCAGTCCGAAGGGCCCGCAGAGATACCAGCCGTCCACCTCGGTCACCGGCAGCAGCGCGGGCAGCAGTTCGGTGAGACGGTCCCGGTCCAGCCGGCCGGAGGGGAGACCTGCCTGCTGCTCCTCCCGGGAGAGCACCGTGACCAGCTGGAACCGCTCCGGGTAGCGGTCCTTGAGGTCGGCGACCTCGTCCAGGAACATCGTCGAGTGCGCGGTCCGGTCGCTGCGGATCAGGCAGAAATGGGCATCGGGCTCCCGCGCCAGCAGCGTGGCCGCGATGGACAGGACCGGCGTGATTCCGCTGCCGCCTACGATCGCCGCGAAATGTCCGGCGCGGGGCGCCAGCACGAAGCGGCCCATCGGAGGCATCGCCTCGACCAGGTCACCGACGGCGAGTTCCTTCAGGGCGTACGTGGAGAACACGCCGCCGTCGACGAGCCGAATGCCCACACGCAGTACCGGATCGTCCGGTTCCTCGGTGGCCGGGGAGCAGATCGAGTACGAGCGGCGGATCTCCTCGCCGTCGACCGTGTACCGCACATTGAGGTGCTGGCCGGGCTTGTGGCGGAAGGTCTCGCGCAACTCGGGCGGCACGGCGAGGGCGACGGCCACCGAATCGTCCGTGAGCCGTTCGATCGTGCGGACCCGGAGCGGATGGAACATCTACAACTCCTTGAAGTGGTCGAACGGTTCGCGGCATGTCACGCAGCGGCGCAGCGCCTTGCACGCGGTGGAGGAGAACCGGCTCAGCAGCTCCGTATCGGTCGAGCCGCAGTGCGGGCAGCGCACCGAGAGCGTGAGCGGCACCGGACCGCCCGCGCCGGTTGTGGCATCGTGCGGGCGCGGGGGCGCTATGCCGAACTCGGCCAGCTTGCGCCGTCCTTCCGCGCTGATGTCGTCCGTGGACCAGGCCGGTGAGAGCACGGTGACCACGGAGACCTCCGGTATGCCGTGGTCGTGCAGCACCCGCTCGATGTCGGAGGACATCGCCTCGATCGCAGGGCAGCCGGTGTAGGTCGGGGTGAGACGCACGGTGACCTTGCCGGGGGCGAGAACGTCCACGCCCCGGAGCACCCCCAGCTCGTCAAGGGTCAGCACGGGCAGTTCAGGATCGGGTACGGAGCCTGCGAGGCGGTGCAGCTCCTTCTCCAGGACGGTCTCGGTCACCATGACGCCCCCGGGTGGCTGCGATGCAGATGCTGCATCTCGGCGATCATGCGGCCGAAGGGTTCGGTGTGGATGCCCTGGCGTCCCGCACCCGCCGTCCACGCCCCGGACCGCGGACCGGTCGGCAGTGTCAGCGTGGCCCGCTCCAGCACCGCGGAGACGGACTCCAGCCAGCCGCTGTGCAGCGACTGCCAGTCGACCTCCACCCCCTCGACGGGCTCGAACAGCTCGCCGGTGAACCGCCACAGGGCATCCACGGCGCGCTGCATCCGGTCATGGCTCTCGTCCGTGCCGTCGCCGAGCCGCAGTGTCCAGTGCTCCGCGTGGTCCTCGTGGTACGCGACCTCCTTGACGGCCTTCGCCGCCAGGCCGGTGAACGCGTTCTCGCCCGATGCCAGCTGCTCGTACAGCAGCCGCTGGTAGGTGGAGAAGTAGAGCTGGCGGGCGATGGTGTGGGCGAAGTCGCCGTTGGGCTGCTCGACCAGCTGGACATTGCGGAAGGCGCGTTCCTCGCGCAGAAACGCCAGCTCGTCCTCGTCCCCCACCAGGGAGAGGAGTATCCGGGCCTGCCCCAGCAGGTCAAGGGCGATGTTGGCCAGGGCCACTTCCTCTTCCAGTACGGGCGCATGGCCCGCCCACTCCCCCAGCCGGTGCGAGAGCACCAGCGCGTCGTCGCCCAGGGCGAGGGCCGCGGTCACAGGTGCTTCACCCCTTCCGGGATCTCGTAGAACGTCGGATGCCGGTACGGCTTGTCGCCGGCCGGTTCGAAGAAGGAGTCCTTCTCGTCCGGCGAGGACGCCGTGACCTGTGCGGACGGGACCACCCAGATGGAGACGCCCTCGGAACGGCGCGTGTACAGATCGCGCGCGTTGCGCAGGGCCATTTCGGCGTCCGGGGCGTGCAGGCTGCCCGCGTGGGTGTGGGAAAGGCCGCGGCGCGAACGCACGAACACCTCCCACAGTGGCCATTCGGTCGAGCTGCTCATGCTGTCGCCTCCCCGTTCCCCGCTGCTGTGTGTGGTGCTGCGTGTGCTTGTGCTGCTGTGTGTTTCTCGGCGTAGGCAGCCGCCGCGTCCCGGACCCAGGCGCCCTCCTCGTGCGCCCGGCGGCGCTGGGTGAGGCGCTGTTCGTTGCACGGGCCGTTGCCCTTGAGGACCTCCTGGAACTCCTTCCAGTCGATCGCCCCGAAGTCGTGCTGTCCGCGCTCCTCGTTCCACCGGAGGTCCGGGTCCGGGAGGGTGAGACCCAGCGCCTCGGCCTGCGGGACACAGATGTCCACGAAGCGCTGCCGCAGCTCGTCGTTGGAGTGGCGCTTGATCTTCCAGGCCATCGACTGCGCCGAGTGG
Organism: Streptomyces sp. NPDC059832; assembly: GCF_042731715.1. Lineage (NCBI taxonomy): Bacteria > Bacillati > Actinomycetota > Actinomycetes > Kitasatosporales > Streptomycetaceae > Streptomyces > Streptomyces sp. NPDC059832. The sequence continues at coordinate 18,001 of NZ_JBHWIY010000004.1, forward strand.
GCCGATGCGTCGTCCGGCGGGCCGAACATCATCAGGGACGGCCACCACCAGCGGTTCACCGCGTCCTGCGCCATTTCGTGCTGCGCCGGGGTACCGCGGCTGAGGGTGAGCAGCAGCTCGTACCCCTGGCGCTGGTGGAAGGACTCCTCCTTGCAGATGCGGACCATCGCGCGCGCGTACGGGCCGTAGGAGCAGCGGCACAGCGGCACCTGGTTGGTGATCGCGGCGCCGTCCACGAGCCAGCCGATCGCGCCGACGTCCGCCCAGGTCAGCGTCGGGTAGTTGAAGATCGATGAATACCTCTGGCGGCCCGCGTGAAGCTTGTCGAGCAGCTCCTCGCGGCCGGTGCCGAGGGTCTCCGCCGCGCTGTACAGGTAGAGCCCGTGGCCCGCCTCGTCCTGCACCTTGGCCATCAGGATCGCCTTGCGGCGCAGCGAGGGCGCCCGCGAGATCCAGTTGGCCTCCGGCTGCATGCCGATGATTTCGGAGTGGGCATGCTGGGCCATTTGCCTGACCAGCGAGGCGCGGTACGCATCGGGCATCCAGTCGCGTGGCTCGATGCGCTCGTCCGCGGCCACCGCGGCGTCGAATGCCGCCTCCAGGGCCTCGTGCGCCCCTTCGGGCCTGTCCGCTCCCGCCTGCGCTGTCTGGTCCGCAGTCACTGCCGCCATCCCGGGCTCCCTACCGACCGATCGTTCGGTTCAATGTCTTCAATGGTGAGTCGGCGGCCCGTAGGGTGTCAACCCTGTGGATAACTGACCGGGGATCGACGGGGATCGGGGCGGGATGGATTCGTACGACGACAGGGGCGCCGAAAGCGGGAACGGGGCTGCCGAGCCAGGGCCGGATCAGCGTGAAGAAATATCTTCCGGCGCTGGTCAGGGGCCTGAATCAGGTCCTCGTGGCGGAATGGCCGCCCTGTCGCTTCCGTACCAGATCGTTGCCGCGGTCGCGCTGTCCGTCATCGGGCTGGTCGCCTGTGGACAGCTGGCCATGGTGTTTCTGCACGTCGCCCCCTCCAACACCATGACCAAGCAGCACGGCGAAGCGGTCGACAAGTGGATCTATCCCGAGTTCGAGCAGAACTGGAAGCTCTTCGCCCCGAACCCGCTTCAGCAGAACATCGCCATTCACGTACGAGCCGAGATAGCCGGCGCCGACGGGCGCCGCACCACCTCCTGGATGAGTCTTTCCGGCGAGGACGGCAAGGCGATACGCGGCAGTCTTCTCCCCAGTCACGTCCATCAGAACGAACTCCGACGCGGCTGGGACTTCTACCTCAGTTCCCACGACAACGAGAACCGGGCCAACGGCCTTCGCGGTCAGCTCTCCGAGCGCTACATCCGCCGCATCGTGATGCTGCGCCTCGGCGAACACGACTACGGCGGCACCGTCGAGCGCATCCAGGTCCGTTCCGAGGTGCGGTCCGTCGCGGCGCCCGCATGGAGCGAGGAGAAGATCAGTACGAGGCCGTCCTACCGGGTACTGCCGTGGTGGACGGTAACTGACGCGGACCTTCCCGAAAGCGCCAAGGGGGCGGACAAGTGAGCATGTTCGCCGTCGACCGCAAGATCGCCCGCGGTATCCAGCGCGTCACCTCCACGTCCTTCGGCCAGTATCAGAGTGCCGTCATCCGGATCGGCTTCTCGGCCACCTATCTGTTCTTCCTGCTGCGCGAACTGCCGCACCGTCACGAGATGTACGGACCCGACGCCCCGTGGCGCTGGGACATGGCGCAGCAGCTCATATCCGGCAATCAGGCATTCACCGCACTCATGTGGTCGGACAGCACGGTCTGGTTCGAGATCGTGTACGCGGTCGCGCTGATCTCCGCGGCGCTGCTGATGGTCGGCTGGCACACCCGCGCCATGTCGGTCCTCTTCATGGCCGGAGTGCTCTCCCTGCAGAACCGCAGCATCTTCATGGGCGACGGCGGCGACAACGTCATCCATCTCATGGCGATCTACCTGATGCTCACGCGCTGCGGGCGGGTCTGGTCGTTGGACGCCCGGCGTGCGGCGCGGCGGGCGCGTGCGGGAGCGGACGATCCTCGGCGCCCGGTGCGGGGGAATGCGGCCGGGACGGTCCTCTGGGTGGTGCTCGGCGTCGTTCTGATCGTGGCCGGCATGACCGATGGGCTCGGCGGCACCTGGTGGCTGCCGACTCTTCTCTGGATCCTCTGGGTCGGCGAGGGCGCCTGGTGGGCTGTGAACCGATACGCACCGCACAGCGAATCGCGCACCCTGCTCGATGTCGTCGCCAACCTCGCCCACAATGCGACCCTCGTCGTGATCATGGCCGAGGTCTGTCTGATCTACGCCACCGCGGGGTGGTACAAGATCCAGGGTTCGCGGTGGCAGGACGGTACGGCGCTGTACTACCCGCTCAAGCTCGACTACTTCACGCCCTGGCCCGGACTGTCGGACATCCTCGCCTCCAGCGGTGTGATGGTGATGCTGCTTACGTACGGCACGGTCATCGTTCAGGTCGCGTTTCCCTTCACCCTGTTCAACCGGCGGGTCAAGAACGTCCTGCTCGTCGCGATGATGTGTGAGCACGCCGGCATCGCCCTGCTGCTCGGGCTGCCCTTCTTCTCCCTGGCGATGATCGCCGCCGACTCCGTCTTCCTGCCGACCGTCTTCCTGGTGTGGCTCGGCGGCCGGGTGACCCTCGCCCGGGAGCGGCTGCTCCCGGGCAGGGTCGAGGTTCCCGGGCAGCGGCGTGGCGCCGATGACGAGGAGGCCCCGCAGCACAGCGGCGACGGGGGTCATACGCTCGTCGGGTGAGCAGTAGTGAGAGTGGCAGCACGGGCCGCGCGGGCAGTAGCGGCGGCGAATCGTTGAACGAGGAGGCCGTCGGGCCCGGGGCGCCCCTCGCATCCGTAGCGGGGACGGAGCGCGGTCTGCCGGAGGAGCCCGGTGCCTCGGCGGAACCGATGCAGTACGACGACGGGTTCGGGACGGAGATCGGCGTCGGCCCCCACCCGCTGCCGTGGCCCGTGGACGAGCGGTACGACCCCGAGCTGCTCGCCCACGGCGACCGGCGCAACGTGGGTGATGGCTACCGGTACTGGACCCGGGAGGCGATCGTCGCCGATCTGGATCTACGGCGGCACGACTTCCATGTCGCGGTCGAGAACTGGGGCCACGACTTCAACATCGGCTCCGTGGTGCGCACGGCGAACGCCTTTCTCGCCAAGGAGATCCATATCGTGGGGCGGCGGCGCTGGAACCGGCGCGGTGCGATGGTCACCGACCGCTACCAGCATGTGCGGCATCACCCAGACACCGAGTCGCTGACCGCGTGGGCCGAGGCCGAGGGCCTGCCGATCATCGGGATCGACAATCTGCCGGGCGCGGTGCCGCTGGAGCGGACCGAGCTGCCGCGGCGCTGCGTACTGCTCTTCGGGCAGGAAGGTCCAGGGCTCACCGAGGAGGCCCGTAAGCACGCGGCGATGGTGTGCTCCATCGCGCAGTTCGGGTCGACGCGGTCGATCAACGCGGGGGCCGCGGCCGCCATCGCCATGCACGCATGGGTGCAGAGGTATGCGGAGATTCCCGAGGCGGGAAGCTAAGCGGTCCGGTCCGGGTTGGGGGCGGGGCTCCGCCCCCAACCCTCGCCGGGTCATGCCTGGCGGCGGACTTCCACCATCCGGAAGCGGTTGGACACGAAGGCTCCGTCGCACAGCGCCGCGTTCGCTGCCGGGTTGCCGCCCGAGCCGTGGAAGTCGGAGAAGGCCGCGGTCTGGTTGACGTACACCCCGCCGGTCAGATTCAGCGACAGCTGGGCCGATTCGTCCAGGCAGACGTCTTCCACCGCGCGTTCCACCTCCGGTGAGGTGGTGTACGCGCCGACCGTCATCGCGCCCTGGTCGCGCACCGTGCGGCGAAGCAGCTCAACGGCGTCGGCCGTCGAGTCGACCGCTACCGCGAAGGCGACCGGGCCGAAGCACTCCGACAGGAAGTGCTCCTCGTCGTCCGGCTTGGTGGCGTCCAGCTTGACGACGGTGGGGGTGCGGACCACGGCGTCGGGGAATTCCGGGTTGGCCACCTCGCGGGAGGGCAGGGCGACCTCGCCCAGATCCGCGGCGGCTTCCAGACGGGCCTTCACATCGGGGTTGACCAGGGCGCCGAGCAGTGCGTTCGCCCGGGTGTCGTCGCCCAGCAGGCCGGTGACGGCGGCGGCGATGTCGGCGACCACTTCGTCGTACGTCTTCTCGCCGGCGTCGGTGGTGATGCCGTCCCGGGGGATCAGCAGATTCTGCGGGGTCGTGCACATCTGGCCGCTGTACAGGGAGAGGGAGAACGCCAGGTTGGACAGCATGCCGCGGTAGTCGTCCGTGGAGTCGAGGACGATCGTGTTGACGCCGGCCTTCTCCGTGTAGACCTGGGCCTGGCGGGCGTGGGTCTCCAGCCAGTCGCCGAAGGCGGTGGACCCGGTGTAGTCGATGATCTTGATTTCGGGGCGGAGGGCAAGCGTCTTCGCGATGCCTTCGCCCGGTCGCTCGGCGGCCAGGGCGACCAGGTTGGGATCGAAGCCGGCTTCGGCGAGCACCTCGCGGGCCAGCTGCACCGTGAGCGCGAGCGGAAGCACGGCGCGTGGGTGCGGCTTGACCAGGACGGGATTGCCGGTGGCCAGGGAGGCGAAGAGGCCGGGGTAGCCGTTCCACGTGGGGAAGGTGTTGCAGCCGATCAGCAGCGAGAGGCCGCGTGGCGCCGCGGTGAACGACTTCTGCAGCTGGAGCGGGTCGCGCTTGCCCTGCGGCTTGGACCAGTCGGCGCTCCGCGGGGTGCGGATCTGCTCCTCGTACGCGTACGCCACCGCCTCCAGGCCGCGGTCCTGGGCGTGCGGGCCGCCCGCCTGGAACGCCATCATGAAGGCCTGGCCGCTGGTGTGCATCACGGCGTGAGCGAACTCGTGGGTCCTGGCGCTGATCCGCGCGAGGATCTCCAGACAGACCAGGGCCCTGGTCTCGGGGCCCGCCGCACGCCAGGCGGGCATGCCCGCGCGCATCGCCGGAAGCAGGACGTCCAGGTCGGCGTGCGGATATTCGACGCCGAGCTCCGGCCCGTACGGAGAGACCTCCCCGCCCGTCCAGCCGTCGGTGCCGGGCTGGCCGAGGTCGAGCCGGGTGTTCAGCACGGCGTCGAAGGCGGCCTTGCCCTCGGCGGCGCTCAGGCTGCCGGTGGCGCCGCCCTCGCCGTATGCCTTCGGATGCTCGGGGTGCGGGGACCAGTAGGCACGCGTACGGATCGCGTCGAGGGCCTGGTCGAGCGTGGGGCGGTGCTTCTCGGACAGCAGGTGCGGGGAGAGCTCGGCGGCCATGACGGACCAACTCCTCATCGAGCTGGGCAGGGACGGGCGGACAGAGTTAGAGTAACCGAACGATCGGTCGGGACAAGGGGGCCCGCCAAACCTGTGGACAACTCGTAGGGGAGGATCGCGGACATGACCACGGCCAAGCGGGACACGTACACCCCGGAGACTCTGCTCACCGTTGCCGTCCGTGTCTTCAACGAGCGCGGCTACGACGGCACGTCCATGGAGCACCTTTCCAAGGCGGCGGGCATCTCCAAGTCGTCCATCTACCACCATGTCGCGGGCAAGGAGGAGCTCCTGCGCCGCGCGGTCAGCCGGGCGCTGGACGGGCTCTTCGGAATTCTCGACGAGCCGGGGGCGACGCGGGGGCGTGCGATCGAGCGGGTCGAGTACGTCACCCGGCGCACCGTCGACGTGCTGATAGCCGAGCTGCCCTACGTCACGCTGTTGCTGCGCGTACGGGGCAATACGAAGACGGAGCGCTGGGCCATGGAGCGGCGGCGCGAGTTCGACCAGCGGGTGACCGATCTGCTCAAGGCGGCGGTCGCGGACGGTGACCTCCGCTCCGACGTGGACATACGGCTGGTGACCCGGCTGCTCTTCGGAATGGTCAACTCCCTGGTGGAGTGGTACCGGCCGCTGCCCGACGGCGGAGTCGACGGGGAGCGGCTGGCGGACACGCTCGTTCGCGTGGCCTTCGAGGGGATGCGGTCCAGCCGTTGAACCGTTGACGGCCGCACAAGGAATCCCGGTCCTGACCCGGATTCCTGGCGCCGCTGCGGGACAGCCCTCAGGTGAGCTCGGTGGGCCTGTCCGGGCCCGGGGCCAGGTCCGTCTCCTCGAACACCAGGAGCGTGCGGGTGGAGAGCACCTCCGGGATGGCCTGGATCCTCGTCAGTACCAGCTCGCGCAACGACCTGTTGTCCCGGGTGTGCACCAGCAGCAGGACGTCGAAGTCGCCGCTGACCAGCGCGATATGAGTCGCCCCTGGCAATGCCTGGAGCTGCTCGCGCACCGTGCGCCAGGAATTCTGGACGATCTTGAGAGTGATGTACGCGGAGGCTCCCTGCCCCGCCCGCTCGTGGTCCACCCGCGCGCTGAAGCCACGGATCACGCCGTCGTCGATGAGCCGGTTGATCCGGGCATAGGCGTTGGCCCGGGACACATGGACCCGATCGGCCACCGACCGTATCGAGGCGCGGCCGTCCGTCTGGAGCAGTCGCAGGATGCGGCGATCGATGGCGTCGAGCGGGCGCGCGGGCAGAACCTGGCCCGGGTCCTCGCCCCCGTCGGCCATTTGTTCAGCTGACATGTGCCCCCGCCTCCCTGTCCTGGACGACCTGTCTCCATCCCAGGCTGTGGAGAACCGTTTGTCCACAGGCTGAAGGTGCCTGTAGCCAAAATGCGCTCACGACCGAACAATCGGTAGGTGAGGCACACCACATCCGTGCCTCGGCAGCGCTCGACATTTCGATGTATTTCGACACCCCTCGGCACCGGACGATCCCCCGATGCCGACAGACGCCGCTCGAAACCCCTCGATGCCAGGAGGTGCTTGTCATGACGGTCCAAGAGCTGCCCGGCGCGGCCGCTTACCGGCCCACGCCGCCCCCGGCCTGGAAGCCGCTCACCGATCCCGCGCCGCTGCTCCCGGACCCCGAGCCGTACCGCGTGCTCGGTACGGATGCCGTGGCCGATGCCGACCCCGAGCTGCTGCTGCGGCTCTATGCGGAGCTGGTCCGCGGCCGGAGGTACAACGCGCAGGCCACCGCCCTCACCAAGCAGGGCCGGCTCGCCGTCTACCCGTCGAGCACGGGCCAGGAGGCCTGCGAGATAGCGGCCGCGCTGGTGCTGGAGGAGCGGGACTGGCTCTTTCCCAGCTACCGGGACACGCTCGCGGCGGTGGCGCGAGGCCTGGACCCGGTCGAGGCACTGACCCTGCTGCGTGGCGACCGGCACACCGGTTACGACCCGCGTGAGCACCGCATCGCACCGCTCTGTACCCCCCTCGCCACCCAGTTGCCGCATGCCGTCGGGCTGGCACACGCGGCGCGCCTCCAGGGCGACGACGTGGTGGCGCTCGCCATGGTCGGTGACGGCGGGACCAGCGAGGGCGATTTCCACGAGGCGCTGAACTTCGCGGCCGTCTGGCGTGCCCCGGTCGTCTTTCTCGTGCAGAACAACGGCTTCGCCATCTCCGTACCGCTGGCGAAGCAGACTGCCGCGCCGTCCCTGGCGCACAAGGCCGTGGGGTACGGGATGCCGGGCCGGCTGGTGGACGGGAACGACGCGGCCGCGGTGCACCAGGTCCTGGGCGAGGCGGTGGCGCGGGCCCGCCGCGGTGGCGGGCCGACGCTCGTCGAGGCGGTGACGTACCGCATGGATGCCCATACGAACGCCGACGACGCCACTCGCTACCGCGTCGACAGCGAGGTGGAGGCCTGGCGTGCGCATGACCCGATCCAGCTTCTTGAGCGGGAGCTGACCGGGCGGGGGCTGCTCGGCGACGACGGGATCGAGGAGGCGCGCGTGGCCGCGGAGCGGATGGCAGCCGCTCTGCGCGATCGGATGAACGCCGATCCGGTGCTTGACCCGATGGATCTGTTCTCCCATGTCTACGCGGAACAGACCGCACAACTGCGGGAGCAGGCAGCACGGTTGCGTGTCGAACTGGACGCCGAGCAGGACCAGCACGGCCATGAAGACGTGGAGGAAGGGCGATGACCACCGCAGCGGCGACGGCCGGAGAGCGGACGGCGAAGGCCAAACCCGCCACGATGGCGCAGGCACTCGGGCGCGCGCTGCGCGACTCGATGGAACAGGACCCGACGGTGCACGTTCTCGGCGAGGACGTCGGCACGCTCGGCGGGGTCTTCCGGATCACCGACGGGCTGGCGAAGGAGTTCGGCGAGGACCGGTGCACGGACACGCCGCTGGCCGAGGCGGGCATCCTCGGGGCGGCCGTGGGCATGGCGATGTACGGGCTGCGGCCCGTGGTGGAGATGCAGTTCGACGCCTTCGCCTATCCGGCGTTCGAGCAGCTCATCAGCCATGTCGCGAAGATGCGGAACCGGACGGCCGGCGCCATGCCGCTGCCGATCACGGTCCGGGTGCCGTACGGCGGCGGGATCGGCGGGGTCGAGCACCACAGCGACTCCTCGGAGGCCTACTACATGGCGACACCTGGCCTCCATGTCGTCACGCCCGCCACGGTCGAGGACGCGTACGGGCTGCTGAGGGCCTCGATCGCCTCCGACGATCCGGTGGTGTTCCTGGAGCCGAAGCGGCTCTACTGGTCGAAGTCGGACTGGTCGCCCGACGCGCCGGTGGCGGTGGAGCCGATCGGCCGGGCCGTCGTCCGCCGGCCCGGCCGCAGCGCCACGCTGATCACGTACGGGCCTTCGCTGCCCGTCTGTATGGAGGCGGCGGAAGCGGCCGTCGAAGAGGGCTGGGACCTGGAGGTCGTGGACCTGCGCTCGTTGGTGCCGTTCGACGACGAGACCGTTGCCGCTTCCGTCCGGCGTACGGGGCGTGCCGTCGTCGTCCATGAGTCCTCCGGTTTCGGCGGTCCGGGCGGTGAGATCGCGGCCCGGGTCACCGAGCGCTGCTTCCACCACCTGGAGGCGCCGGTGCTGCGGGTCGCCGGGTTCGACATTCCGTATCCGCCGCCGATGCAGGAGAAGCACCACCTCCCGGGCGTGGACCGGGTGCTGGACGCGGTCGCCCGCTTGCAGTGGGAGGCGGAGAGCTGATGCCCCAGGTACTCGAATTCAAGTTGCCGGACCTCGGCGAGGGGCTCACCGAGGCGGAGATCGTGCGCTGGCTGGTGGAGGTCGGCGATGTCGTCGCCATCGACCAGCCGGTCGTCGAGGTCGAGACGGCCAAGGCGATGGTGGAGGTGCCGTGCCCGTACGGGGGCGTGGTGACCGCACGGTTCGGCGAAGAAGGCTCGGAACTACCGGTCGGTGCACCTCTGTTGACGGTGGCGGTCGCGGTGGGATCGGCGCAGCCGGTGGGGTCGGTCGAAGGCGCGGACGAGGGGGCGGACGAGGGAGCAGGGTCCGCTTCGCGTGGGTCCGGGGCCGGTGAGGTGGAGGCGTCCGGCAATGTGCTGGTCGGATACGGGACGGGTGCGCCGGTGGCGCGCCGTCGGCGGGTCCGTCCCGCAGCCGTGACCGCGACTGTTCCCGCACGGGCACCTGTGGCTCCGGCGCCGGTTCCCGATCCCGTGCCGGATGCGGTGCCGGGGCCGGTGGCGGTCGTCTCCCCGCTGGTACGGAAGCTGGCGCGGCAGCATGAGCTTGATCTGCGGCAGCTGGCGGGCTCCGGACCGGACGGGCTGATCCTGCGGGCCGATGTCGAATCCGCGATCAGGGCGCTGGCAGAGGGAAGGGCCGCTCCCCTGGTGGCCCCGGTCCCGACGCCGGGGGCCGTGGCGGAGTCCGTGGCGGTAACGGAGTCGGTTCCGGAGTCGGTTTCGGGATTGGTGCGGGGATCGGCTTCCGGGGTGGTGGGGCAGTCGCTGACGGCGGCGAGACCGGCCGCACATCGGATTCCGTTGCGCGGTGTACGGGGCGCGGTGGCCGACAAGCTGGCGCGCAGCCGGCGGGAGATCCCCGACGCCACGTGCTGGGTCGATGCCGATGCCACCGAGCTGATGGCGGCCAGATCCGCGATGAACAGCGCCGGTGGTTCGGCTGCCGGCCCCAAGGTGTCGGTGCTGGCCCTGCTGGCTCGTATCTGCACCGCGGCGCTGGCCCGGTTCCCCGAGCTCAACTCCACGGTGGACCTGGAGGCGCGGGAGATCGTGCGGTTGCCGGAGGTCCATCTCGGGTTCGCGGCGCAGACCGAGCGGGGCCTGGTCGTCCCCGTCGTGCGGGACGCACAGGCCAGGAACGCCGAGTCGATCGGGGCCGAGATCCTCCGGCTGACCGAGGCGGCGCGGGCCGGGCGGCTGACCCCGGCGGAGCTGACCGGGGGCACGTTCACACTGAACAACTACGGGGTGTTCGGAGTCGACGGATCGACCCCGATCATCAACCACCCCGAGGCGGCGATGCTGGGCGTCGGCCGGATCGTGCCCAAGCCCTGGGTGCACCGGGGAGAGCTGGCCGTGCGCCAGGTGGTCCAGCTCTCGTTGACCTTCGACCACCGGGTCTGCGACGGCGGCACGGCGGGCGGCTTCCTGCGCTACATAGCCGACTGCGTGGAACAACCGGCGGTGCTGCTGCGCTCGTTGTAGGCGAGAACAGGCGTGGGCTCCCGTTTCCTCCCCTCGCTCGATCCGGCCGATCGGCTCGATCACCGACCGGGAGGATCAACGGGAGCCCGCGGCCCGCATACTCGGATGCATGACCGCGTATGAAGCCATCGTCCTGGCCGGAGGGGCCGCCAAGCGGCTCGGCGGTGCCGACAAGCCCGGGATCCGGGTCGGTGGCCGTGCGCTGATCGACCGGGTGCTCGCGGCCTGCGCCGACGCCTCGGTGACGGTGGTGGTGGGCGGGCGCCGGTCCACCGTGCGGCCGGTGATCTGGACGCGCGAAGAGCCTCGGGGCGGCGGTCCGTTGGCCGCGCTCGACGCCGGGGTTCGGCGGACCACGGCGGAACGGGTTCTCGTGCTCTCCGCCGACCTGCCGTTTCTCGGGGCGGGCACTGTCGAAGCGCTCCTGGCCGCCGCCGGGGAAGGGCAGCGGGACGGGGCTCTGTGCATCGATCAGCAGGGTCGCGACCAGCCTCTCGTCGCCGTCTACCGTGCCGAACCACTGCGCCGTGAGCTCGCGCTGCTCGCCGCCGAGCACGGCGGTCTGTCCGGGCTCCCCCTGCGTCTGCTGGCACAGGAACTCGACCTTGCCCGGGTGGAGGCCGATCCTCTCGCCTCCTTCGACTGCGACACCTGGGAGGACATTGCGTCGGCCCGAGCCCGTATCAGAGAGCATGGGACCGTGCTGGATGAATGGATCACCGCAGTCAAGAACGAACTCGGCATCGAACTCGACGTCGACACCGATGTCCTGCTCGATCTCGCCCGTGACGCCGCCCACGGCGTCGCCCGGCCCGCCGCGCCGCTGACGACCTTCCTGGTCGGGTACGCGGCGGCCAAGGCAAGCAGTGAAGGAGGCGGCGACGGCGACGGTGCCACGGCGGTGGCCGAGGCCGCCCGGAAGGCTGCTGCGCTCGCCCTTCGCTGGGCGGACGAGAACGAGACGCAATGACCATCCGTAACGGCGAGTCCGATCGGCCTCCGGCTGCGAATACCGCATCGATGGGCGTCGGGGCCTCGGCGGCCGGATCGCCCTCGGCGGCCGGCGCACGTTCGGAGGCCGGCGCACGTTTGGCGGTCGGCGCACACTCGGCCGACTCGTCTGTGGACGTCGAGCATGAGTCACCCGTCGGCTCGCCTTCGGTCGTCGGCGCGTCTTCGGTTGTTGGTTCGTCTTCGGTTGTTGGTCCGTCCTCGCCCGTCGGATCGCGTCCGCCCGTCGGCTCGCGTTCGGAGGACGACCTTCCCCGGAGCGGGGAGCGGTGTCCGACTCCGGGAGAGGTGCGGGCGGCCGAGGAGGACCGGGCCGTTGAGCAGGCCCCCGCTCTGGTCGGGCGACAGTCGTCCGGTGAACCTCACCCCGTGAGTGGGTCCCATGCCGAGAGGCAGCCGCACTCCATGGGCCGGCCTCGCCTCGCGGACGAACCCGCGGCAGCACCCCGTTCGCTGACCCTGGACCGGAGCCCCGACGCGGCCCCCGGGCATGACCGGCACACGGACAAGCACACGCACGCAGACACGGACAAGCACACGCACACAGACACGGACAAGCACACGGGCACGGACATGGGCAGGCATCGGCACAGGCATGCAGCCTCCTGGCGGGAGGCGCGTGCGCTCGCCGTTCGGTCCGGGCGTGCCGTTGCGGTCCGGGCCAGCCGTCTCTCCCTCGACCAGGCGCTCGGGCACGTACTCGCCGAGCCGCTCGTCGCGCTCACCGATCTGCCGTCCTTCGACACCTCTGCCATGGACGGCTGGGTCGTCTCCGGACCGGGGCCGTGGAACATCCGCGAGGCCACCGGGGCCGGAGACAAGAAGAGGGCCGATGCCGGCTCAACCCGGGATCCGGGCATCCTCGCCGGGCGGAGCGCCCCCGCCACGCTTGCCGACGGAGATGCCGTACGGATCGCCACCGGCGCCCGCATCCCGGTGGATGCCAACGCCGTGATCCGCAGCGAGCACGCTCGCGTGGACGAGGCCAGGGGGCTGCTCCACGCGAAGCATCGGGTGCTGCCCGGCCAGGACATCAGGCCCCGTGGTCAGGAGTGCCGTGCCGGCGATCAGCTCGTGCCCGCCGGAGCGCTGGTGACGCCCGCCGTTCTCGGTCTGGGCGCCGCGGCCGGGTACGACACGCTCGCCGTGGTGCCTCGTCCTCGTGTCGACGTCCTCGTTCTCGGTGACGAACTGCTGACCGGCGGTCTGCCGCACGACGGGCTGATCCGTGACGCGCTCGGCCCGATGATCGGCCCCTGGCTGCGCACGCTGGGTGCCGAGGTCTCGGCCCCGCAGCGCCTCGGCGACGACGCGGCGGCCTTGCGGCGCGCGCTCACCACCTCCGATGCCGATCTGGTCATCACCACCGGTGGAACGGCTGCGGGCCCCGTCGATCATGTCCACCCGGTCCTTGCCGAGATCGGCGCCGAGCTGCTGGTCGACGGAGTCGCCGTCCGACCCGGCCACCCGATGCTGCTGGCCCGGCTCAGGAAGGCGGACTCGGCGGCGAGGTCATCGGAGCGCCGGGGTGAGGCGCGGGGCGAGGGCCCGTATCTCGTCGGGCTGCCGGGCAATCCCCTGGCCGCCGTCTCCGGGCTCCTCACACTCGCCGAGCCTCTGCTCCGCGGGCTGGCGGGCCGGGAGCCGGAGGCGCCGTACCGGGCCCTCGTACGCGACGAGGTGCACGGGCACCCGCATGACACCCGTCTGGTGCCCGTCATCCACCGAGCGGGCGGCGCTGCCGAGAGGCCAGGCGGCGGATACAGCGGGTACGGGGACGGCAGCGGATACAGCGACGGCAGTGGGGGAACCGGTAGCGGTGCCGAGCGCGTCGTACCGCTGCATTACAACGGTCCGGCGATGCTCCGCGGGATCGCTGCCGCTGACGGGCTGGCCGTCGTACCGCCGGGCGGGGTACGGTCCGGCACCGAGGTGGAGATCCTCGATCTACCGTGGGCCTCGGCGATGCCGTGGACGGAAGGGTGTTTCACGTGAAACTTCCCGGCCACGATGCGATGGCCAGGCGCGCGGACGAGCATGTCCTACCCACACGGGTGCTGCTCCCGCGCAGGGTGGTCAACGGTCCGGCGCGGCAGGTCGCCAAGCGGCTGATGATGGCGCTTCTGGTGCTGGCCGCAACGGTGTTGATCGTCTGGTTGGACCGCGGCGGATACCACGATGCCGCCGATGGCCGGGTCGATCTGCTGGACGCGGTGTACTACGCGACGGTCACCCTCTCCACCACCGGCTACGGAGACATCACCCCGTACGGGGACGGCGCCCGGCTCACCAATGTGGTGCTCGTGACACCACTGCGGGTGCTCTTCCTGATCATCCTGGTCGGCACCACTCTTGAGGTCCTTACCGAACGGACCCGGGAGGACTTTCGACTGAAGCGTTGGAGAGCCAACTTGCGTGATCACACCGTTGTCGTCGGCTTCGGGACGAAGGGCCGTTCGGCCATCCAGACCTTGTGTGCCACCGGCCTGAAGAAGGAACAGATCGTCATCGTCGACCCGGCGACCAAGGTGATCGAGATCGCCAACGCCGAGGGGTTCGTCGGCGTGGTCGGTGATGCGACGCGCAGCGAGGTGCTGTTGCGGGCCGAGCTCCAGAAGGCGCGTCAGATCATCATTGCCACCCAGCGGGACGACACGGCGGTTCTGGTGGCGCTGACGGCCCGGCAGCTCAATCGCGGGGCGAAGATCGTCGCGGCGGTGCGCGAGGAGGAGAACGCCCCGTTGCTCCGGCAGTCCGGCGCCGACGCGGTGATCACCAGTGCCAGTGCGGCGGGCCGGCTGCTGGGCCTCTCTGTCCTCAGCCCCAGCGCGGGCACGGTGATGGAGGACCTGATCCAGCAGGGCAGCGGACTCGATCTCGTCGAACGGCCGGTGATAAAGGCCGAGGTGGGCAAGAGCGTCCGGGAGACCGATGATCTCGTGGTCAGCGTGCTGCGGGGACATCGACTGCTGGGTTACGACGATCCGGCGGCCAGTCCGCTCCAGTTGACGGACCGTTTGATCACCATCGTGCGCGCCTCGAACGAGTTGCCGCCGGACACCCCGTCCATGGGCACCCCGCGCCTGCGCGACTGATCCAGGGCGGTACTCGCACGGCCGGTCCCACGCAGCGCCCGCGCGGCTGGTGTCAGGGGCTTCCGCGCGGCTGATCCGATCCCGGGCGGCGTCCTTCATGGTCCTTCATCTGCCACGGAGTAGCCTCGCCGCCATGTATGCGATCACGATCCCTGAGCCTGGCGGTCCCGAGGCACTTGTCTGGGCCGAGGTGCCCGATCCGGTAGCCGGTGAGGGCGAGGTCCTAGTCGATGTCGTGTCCAGCGCGGTCAATCGCGCCGATGTGTTGCAGCGGCAGGGGTTCTACAGCCCGCCGCCCGGCGCGTCCCCGTACCCCGGCCTCGAATGCTCGGGCCGGATCTCGGCGATCGGGCCCGGTGTCACCGGCTGGTCGGTCGGCGACGAGGTGTGCGCGCTGCTCGCGGGCGGCGGATACGCGGAGAAGGTCGTCGTGCCCGCCGGGCAGCTGCTGCCCGTGCCGGACGGCGTCGAGCCGGTTCTGGCCGCGGCGCTGCCCGAGGTGACGGCCACGGTCTGGTCCAACGTCTTCATGGTGGCCCATCTGCGCCCCGGCGAGACGCTGCTGGTGCACGGCGGGTCCAGCGGCATCGGCACGATGGCGATCCAGCTCGCCAAGGCCGTGGGCGCGCGGGTCGCGGTCACCGCCGGGGGGCCGGAGAAGCTGGCGCGCTGCGCGGAGCTCGGGGCCGACATCCTGATCGACTACCGGGAGCAGGACTTCGTCGAGGAACTGCGCAAGGCGACCGACGGGGCCGGTGCGGATGTCATTCTCGACATCGTCGGCGCGAAGTACCTGGACCGGAACGTGAAGGCGCTCGCAGTCAACGGCAGGCTGGCCATCATCGGCCTTCAGGGGGGCGTCAAGGGCGAGCTGAATCTGAGCGCCCTGCTGAACAAGCGGGCCGCC
Source organism: Streptomyces sp. NPDC059832 (assembly GCF_042731715.1). NCBI lineage: Bacteria > Bacillati > Actinomycetota > Actinomycetes > Kitasatosporales > Streptomycetaceae > Streptomyces > Streptomyces sp. NPDC059832. The sequence goes on from NZ_JBHWIY010000004.1 coordinate 33,575, forward strand.
ATCACCGCGACCTCGCTGCGCGGCCGCCCGCTCGCCGAGAAGGCCGCCATCGTCGCCGCCGTGCGCGAGCATGTCTGGCCGCTGATCGCCGATGGCGTGGTGCGGCCGATCGTGGACCGCACGGTGCCGATGCCGGACGCCGCCGAGGCCCACCGGGTACTGGAGTCCAGCGCGCACATCGGGAAGGTGCTGCTGCAGGCTCCTGCGGGCTGACGCCCCGGCCCGGCCCCTGCCCGCCTCGCCCCTGCCCGACCCACCACGCGGAGAGGCCCGGCGCACAGGTCGTGGACCATGTGTGCCGGGCCTCGGTGTTTTTCGTGGTCAGGGGCGTACACACCAGGGATATCGGAGGTGCGGGACCGAGGGACCGGAAGGACCGGGCGACTAGAGGTACGGGCCCGACCTGATGGCCCCGTGCGGGTCCCCGCTGCCGTCCTCGTCCTCGTGCGCGCTGCCCGGCGGAAGGGCGCGGCGCATCTGCTCCAGCTGGGCCCGAGCGGCCATCTGCTGGGCGAAGAGCGCCGTCTGGATGCCGTGGAAAAGGCCCTCCAGCCAGCCCACCAACTGGGCTTGCGCGATCCGGAGTTCCGCCTCGGAGGGCACCGACTCCTCGGTGAACGGCAGGGAAAGGCGCTCCAGCTCCTCCACCAGCTCCGGCGCGAGGCCGTCCTCCAGCTCCTTCACGGAACTGGCGTGGATCTCCTTGAGCCTGACCCGGCTCGCCTCGTCGAGAGGAGCCGCCCTGACCTCCTCCAGGAGCTGCTTGATCATGCTGCCGATGCGCATGACCTTTGCGGGCTGCTCGACCATCTCCGTCACCGGGACCTCACGCGATTCGTCGTCAGTGCCACCGCCGCCGATCGCCATGCCGTCCTGCCCCACCACGAGGACTTGGGGGTGCTCCTGCGACCGTTCATTCCTCGGCATCTCCATGGCGCCATTGTCTCGCACACCTGCCGTACAACACCGTGGTGCCCCCGCAAACGGTTGATCCACCGTTTCCGAGGGCACCGAGTCAGCCGGTCAGCCCACCGCCGACATCGACCGCACCGCCGACATCGACCGCACCGGCGACTACGCCCGTACCGCCCCCGCCGACGGCGACATCACTCGGCCCTCCGGGCCAGCGCGAGGCGGGAGCGGGTGAGTGCCGTCGCGAGCAGACCGGCCAGCAGCGGGACGCCCACGACGAGCAGGCCGAGGGTCGTCCAGGGCAGCACGATCGGTGTGTACGCCGACTCCGTGGGTTCCAGCCGCATCATGTGCAGCGCCTCGCTCAGATCGACCATCCGCAGTGCCACGGCGGGCACCAGTCCCGCCAGAGTGCCGAGCACCACACCCGTGAGTGCCACCACCACGCACTGGAAGCCGGACAGCTTCCGCCGCACGCTCGGGGGCGCACCCACCGCGCTGAGCGTGTTGAGATCGGCCTCCGCGTCCGCCTTGGCGAGGCCCGTCGTGATCGCGGCGGCGCCCAGCGTCACCATTCCGGCGAACAGGGTCAGGATCAGCAGCATGGAGTCGTCGGTTCGGCCGGGGCCGGATTCGTACTGCGTCCAGATGCCGCCGCCGGCCTGCTCGATCGCGCCGTAGGTCCGCTGTTCCTCGGCGCCCGTCGGCGTGTGGGTCACCGCGTACACGCTTCCTCCCGCTTCGGTGTGCAGGCCGAGCCGTTCCGCGGTCCGCTGCGGCAGGATCATGTTGATCCCGGGGGTGGCGGCGTACTTCTCAGGTGCCACGTACACCTTCAGCCTGTCCGTGGCGGTGCGGGTGCTGCCCGGGTGCAGCTTCCGGTTCTGCTTGTCCTTCTTGCTGTAGCGGTGGACCGCCTTGACGGTGACCTCGCCGTTCTTCGCGAACACCTTGTTGAGCAGTACCGGTGTGCCGGCCGCCAGTGCCTTGGCGGCCGCGGGGTCGTCGAGCTTCACATAGGTGCTGAGCATGGCCTCGTCCGCCACGACGATGCTGCTCGCCTCGGTGTTGAAGAGGCCCGACGACATCAGCTCGACCAGGCAGGCGGGGGAATGCATCAGCTTCTTGTGCTCGTCGGCGGTGAGCCGCGCGGCGAGTTTCTTGGCTCCCTTGCCGGTGAGCGGGCAGGAGCTGGCCCGGTCGGCGGGCTTGACCAGTTCGAGCGAGCCGCAGTGGTTCTCCTCGTCGCCGTAGATGCCGCAGTCGCTGCCCGCCCAGACCCGTCGGAAGTCGGCGTGCCCCCCGGTGACGGCCATGTTCCGCTCGACGGCGGCCCGTGCCAGCGGGAGCCGGGCGGCAGCCTCGGCATCGGAGGAGGAGAGGACGACGGTCCCCTCGTTCAGCGAGGGGACGTAGTTGAACTCGGCCTCGGCCGTGGCGCTGGACATGTACGTGGCGATGGCCACCGAACCGGCGACGGCCGCCATCACGGCCGCGACCGCGGGAGCGGTACGGCCGCGGTTGCGGGCCGCGTCGCGCAGCGCCAGCCGGGGCGAGAGCGGTAGCCAGCGGGCGAGCCGCCCGAGGAAGCCGACGATCACCGGGATGCAGGCGAGCAGCCCGAGCTCGGCGGTCACCGAGCCGCCGGCGACCAGCGTCGAGTCCCCGTCGGTGCCGCCGTAGATGGCGACGGCGATACCGATGGCCAGTACGCAGGCGCCCAGAACGGGCAGCACCCGGGAGGAGCGGCGGACGCCGCGGCGGCCGGTGAGCGACTCCAGCACGGACTGCCTGCTTGCCACGATCGCCGGGGCGAACGCCGCCAGGAGACCGGTGATCAGGCCGATCACGGCGATGGCCAGCAGTTCCTTCGGGTTCAGGGCAAGAGAGACGAAGCGCTGCCCGGCCCACTCCTCGATCACGGGGCGGAACACAGCGGTGGCTCCCAGCCCGAGCACCACACCGGTCGCGGCTCCGATGCCGCCGAGCACCAGACCGCCGCCGAGCACCACGGCCCGGACGTGGCGTCTGTCCCCGCCGCAGGTGCCGAGGAGGCCGAGCTGGCGGCGGGAGCGGCGCGCGCCGACCGCGAAGGCCGGTCCGGCGAGCAGCACGATCTCCAGGACCGCCATGGCGACCACGGTGACGAGCGCAGCGCTCAGCGACCCGGAGTCCTCCGAATACGTCTCGCGGTTCTTCCTGGCCAGCGGGACCTCGGAGAGCGGCGGCGGGTCGAGGACGACCTGACGGGACTTGACGAGGATGCCCGACTTATTGGCCGCCATGACGTCCGGCCAGGTCACCCCTACCCCTTCGGGGCCCTTGACCAGCCAGTTCTTGGAGCCGACGTTCGGCGGCAGCACGTTCTTGTCGTGGTCGGCCCTGGCCTGCCACGGGGCGATGACCGCTCCCGGATCGGCGTACAGCGCCTCGGTGTTCAGCATGTCCGGCTGCTCGACCACGCCGGTGATCGTGTACTTCTCGCCGGAGTTGCGCACGGTGGTGGCCGAACCGATGTGCAGGCCGGTCGACTTCAGGAACGGCTCGGTGGCGGCTATCTCGTCCGGGCCGTGCGGGTAGTCACCGCGTACGAGGTCGATCTTGCCGCGGGCCAGCTTGTCCGATGTCCGGAACTCGTAGATCTCGGTGTTGGCGATGCCGTAGCCGGTGGTGACGCTCGCCGGGACGGACTGGATGCTGATCGCCCGCGAGCCCTTGGGGAACGTGGTGCTGATGTCGATCGACGGGCCGGTGTCGTCCACCGGCGCGTTCTCGTCGACCCGGTCGTACCTCTCCGCTTCGGGCATCTGCTCGATGGGGCCGATCTGCTGATCGCTGAAGAGCGCGTCGGCGGAACCCATCGCGGCGGTCAGCTGCTCGGCCGTGGTCGATGTCACGCTGCGGTACGTCACGTCGAGGGCGGTGACGCCGACCACGGGGGCGGCGATCATCGCGATCACCAGTGCGCTGCGGCCCTTGGACCGCATCGCGTCGCGCCGGGCTATCCGGAGGGCGGCGCGCCAGCCGGTGAAGACGCTCACTCGGCGGCCTCGGCGGCGAGGAGCGAGTGGACGTCGGCGTTGTCGGTGAGCGTCTGGTCGACGATCGAACCGTCCCGCAGGAACACGACCCGGTCCGCCCAGGCCGCGTACCGCGGCTCGTGCGTCACCATCACACCGGCCGCGCCCTGGTCGCAGCGGCTGCGCAGCAGGGCGAGCACCGTCTCGCCGGTCTCGGAGTCGAGCGCTCCGGTCGGTTCGTCGGCGAGCACCAGGCGCCGGTCCCCCACCAGCGCGCGGGCTATCGCGACACGCTGCTGCTGGCCGCCGGACATCTCGTCCGGGAACCGGTCGGCGACCTCCAGAAGCCTCATCTCCTCAAGCGCCGCCCGAGCCTCCTTGCGGGCCTTGCGGACGGAGATACCGTCGAGCTCGCGCGGCAGGGCGATGTTCTCGGCGGCGGTGAGGGCGGGGATGAGGTTGTAGTCCTGGAAGACGTAGCCGACGCTGCGGCGGCGCAGGGCGGCGATGCCCTTGCGGCCGAGCCCGGCGATGTCCTGGCCCTCGATGACGACCTGGCCGCTGGTCGCGGTGTCGAGACCGCCCGCGATGGTCAGCAGGGTGGACTTGCCGGAGCCGGACGGGCCCATCACGGCGACGAGTTCGCCGGCGCGCACGGAGAGGTCGATGCCGCGCAGGGCGTGCACCTCGGCTATGCCGGAGCCATGGGTGCGGGTGAGCGCCCGGAGTTCGAGCACCGGTTCACCGGCCGGTGTCGGCGAGCCGGCCGGTGCCGCGGATCGGGACGGGGCGTGCGAGGACATGGTGAGTGGTTCCCCCTCGGAACGGGTGTGAGTCGATGGGCCCGCGGTCTGTGGTTCCCGGCCAGCGGTTCGCCGTCTGCGGTTCGCGGTTCCCGGCCAGCGGTTCGCCGTCTGCGGTTCGCGGTCAGCGGCTTGGCGTCTGCGGCCAGCGGTTCGCCGGCTGCGGTTCGCGTCAGTGCCGGCTGCGCGGGCGGGCGGTGCGGGGCGCGGTGCGGCCGGTCGTACGGACCTCGGGTTCCGGCTCCGTGGCGGCGGCCTCGGCGAGGCGGACCAGCCGGGTCTCGCAGTGATCCAGCCAGCGTGTCTCGGCCTCCGCCTGGAAGATCAGCTGCTCCAGTACGAGCAGCCAGGCGACCTCGTCGCGGTTGGCCGGTACGTCGCTGAGCGACCGCGCCTTGAGGCGGGTGTAGTCCTGCATCGCCTTCAGGGTGTGGTGCCGCTGGGACTGGATGACGGCACGGATGTCGACCCCCGGTGCGCCGACCGCCATGGCGAGCTTGATGGCCAGCTCGTCACGGGGCGGGTTGCTGCGGTCGACGGGCGTCTCGAACCAGTTCCGCAGTTCGGTGCGTCCGTCGTCGGTGATCGCGTACAGGGCGTGCCCCTGGTCGTCCTCGTCGTCCTGGACGACCAGACCGTCACGCTCCAGCCGGCTCAGCGTCGTGTACACCTGGCCGACGTTGAGCGGCCAGGTGGAGCCGGTGCGCGATTCGAATTCGGTACGGAGCTGGGAGCCGTATCGGGGGCCCCGTTCCAGAAGGGCCAGCAGCCCGTGACGGATCGACATACTCAGTATGTATACCGAGTATGTTGCTCGGTGCAAATCTCCGCCGGGCGTGTGGGAGGCGGTGAGAGGCCCAGTTTGTGGGAGATCCGTGGAGGATCCGTGGAAGGCGTGGGCGGCTCAGTCCGGGCGGCGCATACGGAACGCCAGAAAGCCCAGTCCCAGCCCGATCAGTGTGATTCCCGCACCCAGCGACACCCGCTTCATCTGTTGAACGGCTGGCGCGTTCAGGGCCTGCGGCGAGAGCGGGCCGGTCCCGGGGGACGTGCTCGCCGCGGGTATCGCGGCCGGCGCGGGCCCCGGATCGGTCGCCGCGGGGGGCGGGTCGGGCCGCGGGCGCGAACTGTCCGCGCGCGCGAGCTCCCACGGCAAGAGCTGCCGTCCGGGGCGCAACCGCCCCTCCCCGGCCTCGCGCCCGGCGAGCGGGGGCTGCACCTCGGGCTGCGGCGGCTCCTCGTCGGAGCCGGGGTCCGAAGCGGAGTCGGGGTCGGAGTCCGAAGCGGACTCGGGGTCGGGGTCCGAAGCGGACTCGGGGTCGGAGTCGGACTCGGACTCGGACTCGGGGTCGGGGTCGGAGTCGGAGTCGGAGTCGGAGTCGGAGTCGGAGGTGGCCGGGGAGCCGGAGGGCGAGGCCGATGCCGGGCCGGAGGGGGAGCTGGAGGCCGGAGAGGAGGGGGCCGGGGATCCGGGAGGTGCGGGGGCGGCCGTTCCGCCGTCCGAGGGAACGGCCGTCGGTATGGCCGAGGGGGCGGCCGTAGGGGTGACCGGCTCCTCGTCCGACGGATCGGCACCGGGTATACCGGAAGGCCGGGCGGAGGCTCCGGCCGAGGTGTGCGGGGGCGGTGTTATCGGGGTGCTGAACGGGCCTATTGGCCGGTCGAGCGCGCGCTGGACGGCCTGCGTCCCGCCTGCCGCAGTCCCCAGCGCCGCACCCGCCGTCAATATCAGGCAGGCCACGCGCCTCGTGGGTCGTGAGGGGAGAAGTCCTGGAGCCATGGGGGCAGCGTCACATGTGACGGTATGTCCGGCATCTCGGACGCATGGCGCTCCGGGCGCCGCCCTCACTCGTGCCTCACCCGCGTGCGACGGCCCGTCATCCAACCCGCGCACGCACCGGCCCGTCACCTCAGCCGCCGCACGAGCCGTGCGGGTACGGGCCGCCGAAGTACGAGCCGCACGAGGCCGGGCAGGTCTGGACTCAGGCAGGGTCGCCCGTCGCGACGCGCAGTTCGAAGTGAGCGCCGGTCTTGTCCACGGCGGTGCCGGACGACGGGAACTGGTCGATGACCTGATCCTCCGCGTACGCGTTCCCGGGGACCTTGACCTTCTTGACGGTCCAGCCGGCCGCGTCCGCGCACGCCTTCGCGGAGAGGTAGTCCTTGTACAAGAACTTCGGCGCGTCCACCTTCTTCGGGTCGTCGCCGTCCTCCATCGCGTCCGTGCAGTCCTCCGTGTCCATCGTCCGGTTCCGCTCCGGATCCTTGTGCTCGCCCGCGGCCGGTGACTCGTTCGCGGTCGTGCCGCCCTTCGAGTCGTCGTTCTTCAGCGAGAGCACCGTGATCAGCCCGCCGATCGCGATCAGCGCGACCACGATCGAGCCCACGATCACCGGCATGTTCCGCTTGGAGCCGCCCCCGCCCGAGCCGGAGTGCGACTGCGTCCGGGTCTGGGGCGAGACCGTGTAGGGCGGCGGCGTCTGCTGCTGCATCGGGGCCTGGCTCTGGTACGCCTGGGCCGACTGCGGGTAGCCGTACGACGGTGCCGGCGTGGGGGCCTGGGTCGCCGGACCGTACGGGCCCGGCTGGGCGCCCGGCTGGTACGGGCCCGGCTGGTACGGCGTCTGGACGCTCTGGGGCATCCCGCCGGACTGGTCGACCGGCGGGAAGACCGCCGAGCCGACGCCCGAGCCGCTGTTCGCCGGGGCGCCGCCGCCCGCGATGATCACCGGCGCGCCCGTGGAGCCGCTCGCGGCCAGCACGCGGGCGATCTCGTCCTGCATCGCCGCCGCGCTCGGGAAGCGTTCGTTCGGGTTCTTCTTCAGCGCGCGGGCGACCAGCGCGTCCATCGCCGGGGTGATCGACCGGTTGATGGTGGAGGGCGCGACCGGCTCCTCCTGCACGTGCGCGTACGCGATGGCCAGCGGGGAGTCCGCGTCGAAGGGGATCCGCCCGGTCAGCAGCTGGAACAGCATGATGCCGACCGAGTACAGATCGGAGCGGGCGTCCACGCCGCGGCCCAGGGCCTGCTCGGGGGAGAGGTACTGCGGGGTGCCGACGACCATGCCGGTCTGCGTCATCGACGTGACGCCCGACTGCATGGCGCGGGCGATGCCGAAGTCCATGACCTTCACGACACCGCGCTTGGTCATCATCACGTTGCCGGGCTTGATGTCGCGGTGGACCAGACCCATTTCGTGGCTGGTGTCCAGCGCGGCCAGTACGTCGGACGTCACCTTCAGCGCCCGGTCGGCCGGCATCGCGCCGTGGTGCTGGATGTCCGCCTGGAGCACGGAGCCGAGCGGCTGCCCCTCCACGTACTCCATGACGATGTACGGCATCAGCGCGCCGCCGAGCTCGTCCTCGCCGGTGTCGAAGACCGAGACGATGTTGGTGTGCTGCAGTTTGGCAACGGCTTGCGCCTCGCGCCGGAAGCGTTCGCGGAAGGACTGCTCGCGGCCCAGCTCCGTATGCAATGTCTTGATTGCGACCTGTCGGTCCAGGGCGGTGTCGTACGCCAGGTATACGGACGCCATCCCGCCCTCGCCGAGCAGGTCGCGAAGCTGGTAGCGCCCGCCGGCGACGGAACCGCCCGCGTAGCGACCCTGAGCGCCGTGTGCGCCGTCCTGGCTCATGACTAGCTTCCCCCTCGGCGCGCGACTCACGCGATCATCCCTATTACGCGCCAAGTCTGCCCGAGGGGTACGACACGTCAAGCCAGGTGCCCGTTCCGTGACCCTACGCACAAGAAGCGTCTCGGAAGCGTTACAGGAACCGCATGAAATTTGCGTGGACGGCACGCCGGGCGGTTGGATAACCGGTCCCTCTCGGAAACGGTGCGTCCGAAAGAGGCTGTAGCGTGACGTGGCAATGCAGCTAGACACCGTGAGAACCCGCGGACGCGCGGACAGATACGACGGCGAGGACTGATGGCACCCGATTCCGAAGCAAACGGCGGCGGAGTTTCGGATGGCACCGACTCCTGGGGCATCGGCGGTGTCGTCGGTGACGGACGTTACCGGATGACCCACCGCCTCGGCCGGGGCGGCATGGCCGAGGTGTTCGCGGCCGAGGACGTCAGGCTGGGACGCACGGTCGCCGTGAAGCTCCTGCGCTCCGATCTCGCCGAGGACCCGGTCTCCAAGGCCCGGTTCACGCGCGAGGCGCAGTCGGTCGCCGGACTCAACCACCACGCGATCGTCGCCGTGTACGACTCCGGCGAGGACGTCGTGGGCGGGCAGACCGTCCCCTACATCGTGATGGAGCTGGTCGAGGGCCGCACCATCCGCGATCTGCTGATCAGCGCCGAGGCCCCGCCGCCCGAGCAGGCGCTGATCATCGTCTCCGGCGTGCTCGAAGCACTCGCGTACTCGCACCAGCACGGCATCGTGCACCGCGACATCAAGCCGGCCAACGTGATCATCACCAACTCCGGTGCGGTCAAGGTGATGGACTTCGGCATCGCCCGTGCGCTGCACGGCGCGCAGTCGACGATGACCCAGACCGGCATGGTCATGGGCACGCCGCAGTACCTCTCCCCCGAGCAGGCGCTGGGCAAGGCCGTCGACCACCGCTCCGACCTCTACGCCACCGGCTGCCTGCTGTACGAACTCCTGGCGCTGCGGCCCCCGTTCACGGGGGAGACGCCGCTGTCCGTCGTGTACCAGCACGTCCAGGACATTCCGGTCCCGCCGTCCGAGGTCCTGGACGCGGTGCCGCCGGAGCTGGACGGGCTGGTCATGCGCTCCCTCGCGAAGGACCCGGACGACCGGTTCCAGAGCGCCGAGGAGATGCGCGGCCTCATCCAGTACAGCCTCCAGATGCTTCAGGTGCAGGGCGGCCACACGGGTACGTGGAACACCGGTGCGGTCGCCATGCACGAAGGCGGGAACACCCCGTCCATGGGTGTCGCCGGGGCCACGATGGCGATGGGCCACCCGCATCACGGGGACACCTCGCAGGGTCCGATCCTGCCGCCGATGAACCCCGACGACGGCGGTTACGAGGGCGGGCACCAGGGCGGCGGCGGTCGCGGCAAGCTGTGGCTGTTCGTCGTGCTCGCGCTGATCGCGATCGGGGCGGGTGTCGCCATCGCGGTCAACGCCGCGAACGACACCGGTCCGACCCACGAGAAGAAGCCTGACAAGACCACCAGTTCGCCGTCCCCGTCGAAGACGTCGTCCGGGCCGAGCGACGAGAAGAGCCAGGAGACCCAGGCGCCGGAGAACTCCACCGGCAACCAGCAGGACACGCCGCCGCGGCAGAGCTACTCCCCGTCGACCACCCCGACCCAGCCGTCCGAACCACCGTCGAAGGAACCGTCCACCCCGGCCAACGGCAGCACCGGTACGGACACCGGCGGCACCACGGACACCGGCGGCACCGGTACGGACGGCGGTAGCACGGGTACGGACACCGGCAGTACCACGGACACCGGCGGCACCGGTACGGAGGGCGGCAGCACGGGTACGGAGGGCGGCAGTACGGGTACGGAGGGCGGCAGCGGCGCCACCACCGGTACATCCGCGGCGGCCGGGCCCGGTACGGGCACCACGTCCTGACCCGACCGACGGCCAAGCCACCGCCCCGGCGATGACCGGGCCCCGGCCCGTGAACGCCTCGCGCACCGGCCCGGCCGTCCACGGGCGGAATCACCCCGTGAACGCCTCGCGCACCGTCTCGTACTCGCGCGTCCACCAGACCGCCAGGGCCGACACCGCAGGGAACTGCGGGTCGGCCCTCCGGTCGTGCAGGCAGTACCGCCAGCGCAGTATCCAGAAGTCGTTGAGCCGCTCCCACCACACCCGGTGCACCGCCGCGGCCAGTTCCGCCGCCCCCGCCCCGGCCGCCTGCCGGTAGGCCCGCGCGTACGCCCGCACCTTCTCCAGCTCCAGCTTCCCGGCCGGCAGTACGAAGAAGATCGCTGCGGCCCGAACCGCCTCCTCCGCCCGTGGCTGGACGCCCAGCCGGTCCCAGTCGAGGATCGCGACCGGGTCCGTGCCCCGGTACAGGACGTTCAGCGGGTGGAAGTCGCCGTGCACCCACCCGGTGGCCGGGGCGTCGGGGGTGGGGGGCCTGCGGTCGGCGTGCTGTTCCAGCAGGGTGCGCCGCTCCAGGAGGCGGTGCTCGGCCAGTTCGTCGAAGGAGTCCCGGGGGCGGCGCCCGCGCGCGGCCGTCAGCAGGTCGTCGATCAGCGCGAAGGTGTCGGCGGGGTCGGGGCTCCGGTACCCGACCGACCGGTGCGCGAGCCCCGTGCCCGCCCCCATGACCTGTTCGAGCCCGGTGTGCACGGCCCCGAGCAGCGCCCCGAGCCGCTCCGACTGGGCGGTGCTGAGCTGGGCGCCCGCCCGGTGCAGCCCGTCCACCCACGGGTGCAGGGCGTAGCACCGGCCACCGATCTCCGTGACCGTGTCGCCCTCGGTGTCCTGCACGGGCGGGGCGACGGGCACGCCCAGCGACTGCAGCCGCTGGGTGGCGCGGTGCTGGCGGACGATCGTGGCGCGGTCACCGGTGGAGTCGTCGAGGTGGTGCTTGAGGAAGTAGGAGCCGCGGGTGGTGGAGACGCGGTAGCCGTGGTTGAGCAGACCCTTGGTGATGGGCTTGCAGCTCAGGGGTTCACCGGCGTCCGGATAGTGGCGCAGCACCTCGTTCACCGGGGGCACGGGCGGCCGTGGCACGGACGGGAACAGCACCCTGTCCACCGGGGACACCGGTGGAGCGGGCACGGACCGGAACAGCGCCTTGTCCACCGGGGACACGGGCTGAGCGGGCACGGACGGGAACAGCACCTCGCCGGCCGACGGAGCGGGCGGAAGGGTGACAAATGAGCGCGGCACTCACCAGATGTTAGATCACGCTGTGTGGCTGAATCGGCTGACTTGCGTCGAAGCCCAGAGTGTGCACGGAGACGAAGTGCGGTTCGATCCTGAGGTACGCCGGGTCGAAGGGTTCCCCGTTCACCCGGGCGGGACCGTCGCCGAAGAGCTCGCGCTGGCCGGGCGCCGGGCGCACGATCTCGGCGGTGCCGGTGAACTGCACGGCCCACAGACCGCCGTCGCTCCCCGGACCGCTCCCCGGACCGGCGGCGTCGAAGTTGTCCGCGCCGTACGCCACGACCGTGCCGTCGCATGCGTTGTGGTACCCGAAACCGCTGTGCATCCGCAGGACCACACGGCCGTCGATCACGACGTGGCGGGCCACCGACAGAAACGGGAGGGCACGCATGCTCGTCGCCAGCCGGCCGTAGCGGACGCGGCCGAGCAGTTCGATCGCCTGGAGTTCCTCGGAGGACATGGCCTCCACTCTCCGCCACCCGGGAGCTCGCAGAAAGAGGCCGCGGCCCCGGTTGGTCCGGGACCAAAGTCCCGAAGATCACCGGGGCGCGCGGCCCCTCGGGCTCTGCGCCTGGGTCGTCCCGGCCGCCCGGGGCGTGGTGCTCAGCGCTTCTCCGCCTGGAGCCTGGCCACGTACGCGGCGGCCTGCGAACGCCGCTCCATGCCCAGCTTGGAGAGCAGACTGGAGACATAGTTCTTGATCGTCTTCTCGGCGAGATGCAGCCGCTCGCCGATCACCCGGTTCGTCAGCCCCTCGCCGATCAGATCGAGGATCTTGCGTTCCTGGTCGGTGAGACCGGCGAGCTTGTCCTCGCCCCGGCCCTTCTTGCCGTCGCGCAGCCGCTCCAGCACCCGGGCGGTCGCCACGGGATCCAGCAGCGACTTCCCGGCCGCCACGTCGCGTACCGCGTTCAGCAGTTCGTTGCCCCGGATCGCCTTCAGCACATAGCCCGACGCACCCGCCATGATCGCGTCGAAGAGTGCCTCGTCGTCGGCGTACGAGGTGAGCATCAGGCATTTGATGTTGTCGTCCTGGGAACGGACCTCCCGGCAGACCTCCACCCCGCTCCCGTCCGGCAGCCGTACGTCGAGCACCGCCACATCGGGCCGGGTCGCGGGGATACGGACCAGCGCGTCCGCCGCGGTGCCGGCCTCGCCGACGACCTCGATGTCGTCCTCGGACGAGAGCAATTCATGGACTCCGCGTCGGACGACTTCGTGGTCGTCCAACAGAAAAACGGTGATTTTTCCTTGTTCGCGCACAAAACGCAGTCTCACACACTCACCTCTTCCCTGCCGCCGAACGGCGGGATAACGTGCCGTTGTTCCGGCGGCCTGCAAGGCTGTTACCAGTGCTGTGACCAGCGAGAGTTCCCGACTTTTTCGATTTACTTGGAAATCCAAGCAAAATCGCAGGTCAGATAGGGTTTCGCAGTTATGCGGCGTACTGGGTAACGTGCTTTTGGCAGGGCGCTCGCCGGGGCACCTGTCACGCCTGTTCCCGGACCGAGCGGCACCCACCCCGTGCACGGGTACGGACACAGGCGAGCCGCACTGGCTTTCCCGGCAGACCCCGGGGGCCGGACCGACGGAGGAGCACGCACGTGACCGTGGAGAGCACTGCCGCGCGCAAGCCGCGACGCAGCAGCAAGCGGACCAGCGCCGTGAAAACGACCGCGAAGACGTCCGCGAAGACGCCACAGAGTTCCGAGCCCGAGCTCGTACAGCTGCTGACGCCCGAGGGCGAGCGCGTGGAGCATCCGGACTATTCGATCGACCTGACCGCGGACGAGCTGCGCGGTCTGTACCGGGACATGGTCCTGACCCGTCGCTTCGACGCCGAGGCCACCGCCCTCCAGCGCCAGGGCGAGCTGGGTCTGTGGGCCTCGCTGCTCGGCCAGGAGGCCGCGCAGATCGGCTCCGGCCGGGCCCTGCGCGACGACGACTACGTCTTCCCGACGTACCGCGAGCACGGTGTCGCCTGGTGCCGGGGTGTCGACCCGACCAATCTGCTCGGGATGTTCCGCGGCGTGAACCACGGCGGCTGGGACCCGAACAGCAACAACTTCCACCTGTACACGATCGTCATCGGCTCGCAGACCCTGCACGCCACCGGCTACGCCATGGGCGTCGCCAAGGACGGCGCGGACTCGGCCGTGATCGCGTACTTCGGCGACGGCGCCTCCAGCCAGGGGGACGTCGCCGAGTCCTTCACCTTCTCCGCGGTCTACAACGCCCCGGTCGTCTTCTTCTGCCAGAACAACCAGTGGGCGATCTCCGAGCCGACCGAGAAGCAGACCCGCGTCCCGCTCTACCAGCGCGCGCAGGGCTTCGGCTTCCCCGGCGTCCGGGTCGACGGCAACGACGTACTCGCCTGCCTGGCCGTCACCAGGTCGGCGCTGGAGCGGGCCCGCCGGGGGGAGGGGCCCACCCTGGTCGAGGCGTTCACCTACCGGATGGGCGCGCACACCACCTCCGACGACCCGACGAAGTACCGGGCGGACGAGGAGCGGGCCTCCTGGGAGGCCAAGGACCCGATCCTGCGGCTGCGCGCGTACCTGGAGAAGGAGGGCGCCGCCGACGAGGCGTTCTTCACGGCGCTGGACGAGGAGAGCGAAGCGCTCGGCAAGCGGGTGCGCGAGGCGGTACGGGCGATGCCCGATCCCGACCCGATCGCGATCTTCGACCACGCCTACGCCGACGGGAACCCGCTCGTCGACGAGGAGCGCGCCCAGTTCGCCGCCTACCAGGCATCGTTCGCCGACACCGCCGAGGAGAGCAAGTAGCCATGGCCATGGAAAAGATGTCCATTGCGAAGGCTCTCAACGAGTCGCTGCGCAAGGCTCTCGACACCGACCCCAAGGTCCTCATCATGGGTGAGGACGTCGGCAAGCTCGGCGGGGTCTTCCGGATCACCGACGGACTCCAGAAGGACTTCGGCGAGGACCGGGTGATCGACACCCCGCTCGCCGAGTCCGGCATCGTCGGTACGGCGATCGGCCTGGCCCTGCGCGGCTACCGGCCCGTCGTGGAGATCCAGTTCGACGGCTTCGTCTTCCCCGCGTACGACCAGATCGTCACGCAGCTCGCCAAGATGCACGCCCGCGCGCTCGGCAAGATCAAGCTGCCGGTCGTCGTCCGGATCCCGTACGGCGGCGGCATCGGTGCCGTCGAGCACCACAGCGAGTCGCCCGAGGCCCTGTTCGCGCACGTCGCGGGGTTGAAGGTGGTCTCGCCGTCGAACGCGAGCGATGCCTACTGGATGATGCAGCAGGCCGTCCAGAGCGACGACCCGATCATCTTCTTCGAGCCGAAGCGCCGCTACTGGGACAAGGGCGAGGTCGAGACCGACTCCATCCCCGGCCCGCTGCACAAGGCCTCGGTGGCGCGTACCGGCACCGACCTCACGCTCGTCGCGTACGGCCCGATGGTGAAGGTCTGCCTGGAAGCCGCCGCGGCCGCCGAGGAGGAGGGCAAGTCGATCGAGGTCCTCGACCTGCGCTCGATGTCCCCGATCGACTTCGACGCCATCCAGACCTCGGTCGAGAAGACCGGCCGGCTCGTCGTGGTCCACGAGGCGCCGGTGTTCTACGGCTCCGGGGCCGAGATCGCCGCCCGGATCACCGAGCGCTGCTTCTACCATCTGGAAGCACCGGTGCTGAGGGTCGGCGGCTACCACGCCCCGTACCCGCCGGCGCGGCTGGAGGACGAGTACCTGCCGGGTCTCGACCGTGTGCTCGACGCCGTCGACCGCTCGCTGGCGTACTGAGGACTGGGACGTGACAACGATGACCGACACTTCCAACGCTGCTCGCTTCCGTGAGTTCAAGATGCCCGACGTGGGCGAGGGACTGACCGAGGCCGAGATCCTCAAGTGGTACGTCCAGCCCGGCGACACCGTCACCGACGGCCAGGTCGTGTGCGAGGTCGAGACGGCGAAGGCGGCCGTGGAGCTGCCGATCCCGTTCGACGGCGTGGTGCACGAGCTGCGCTTCCCCGAGGGCACGACGGTCGACGTCGGCCAGGTGATCATCGCGGTGGACGTGGCACCGGGCAGCGGTGACGCGGCCCCGGCGCCGGTTGCCGTTCCCGCGCCGGTCGCCGCGGCCGAACCGGAGCCGGAGGCTCCCAAGGGCCGTCAGCCGGTCCTGGTCGGGTACGGCGTGGCCGAGAGCTCGACCAAGCGGCGGGCCCGCAAGGGTACGGCCGCTTCCGTACCGGCCGCCGCGGCGGCGATCCAGGGCGAGATGAACGGCCACGGCGCCGTGGTCCCGGAGAGCCGGCCGCTGGCCAAGCCGCCGGTCCGCAAGCTGGCCAAGGACCTGGGCATCGACCTGGCCACGGTCGTCCCGACCGGCGAGGGCGGGATCATCACCCGCGAGGACGTGCACGCGGCGGCCAAGCCCGTACCCGCGCAGGCCCCGGCGCCCATCGCCGCCGCTCCGGTGGCGGCCGAGGCCGAGGCCCCGGCTCCGGCCGTCGTCGCCACGGCGGGCGCCCGCGAGACCCGCATCCCGGTCAAGGGCGTACGGAAGGCCATCGCCCAGGCGATGGTCGGCAGCGCCTTCACGGCTCCGCATGTCACCGAGTTCGTGACCGTCGACGTGACGCGCACGATGAAGCTGGTGGCGGAGCTCAAGGAGGACAAGGAGATGGCGGGGGTGCGGGTCAACCCGCTCCTGATCATCGCCAAGGCGCTCCTGGTCGCGATCAAGCGGAACCCGGGCGTCAACGCCGCCTGGGACGAGGCCAACCAGGAGATCGTCCAGAAGCACTATGTGAACCTGGGCATCGCCGCCGCCACCCCGCGCGGATTGATCGTGCCGAACATCAAGGACGCGCACGAGCAGACGCTCCCGCAGCTGGCCGCGTCCCTGGGCGAGCTGGTCTCCACGGCCCGCGAGGGCCGGACGTCCCCCGCCGCGATGGCGGGTGGCACGGTGACCATCACCAACGTCGGTGTCTTCGGCGTCGACACGGGCACGCCGATCCTGAACCCGGGCGAGTCCGCGATCCTCGCGGTCGGTGCGATCAAGCTCCAGCCGTGGGTCCACAAGGGCAAGGTGAAGCCCCGTCAGGTCACCACGCTGGCCCTGTCGTTCGACCACCGCCTGGTCGACGGCGAGCTCGGCTCCAAGGTCCTGGCGGATGTCGCCGCGATCCTGGAACAGCCGAAGCGCCTGATCACCTGGGCGTAGCAGTCACTTCGGTACCTGTACGAGATGGGCCCGCGCGAACGACTTCGCGCGGGCCCATCGGCATGTCCGGCCTTTGCCGCACGGCGAGTTCGGCGAACACGGTCTTGCCGACGGTGCGCGGCTCGACGCCCCAGTGGTCCGCGATCCCCGCGACGATGACGAGCCCCCGCCCGTAGCACTCGTCGTCCCCGGCCGCGCGCAGGTCCGCGACTCCAAGCGCCCCGACGGCCCGCTTCTCGTGCTCGCTCCCGCCGCGTGGGACACCTTCACGGCGGACCTGCGCCGGCAACCGTAGGCGCGGCGGTGGAACGGTGAGGGCGAGGAGGGTGCCTGCGACATCCTCCGCGCCGCCGCCGTCCGTGGCTCCGGGATGTCTATCCGGCCCACACCGCCGTGTTCTGGCAGGCGTGCAGCAGCCACCTTCCGTCATCCTGCTTCGTCATGACGTAGAGCGGAGCGCCTTCCGTTTCGCCCTCCGGTGAGTGGTAGACCTGCCGGACCTTGACGGCCACCACGTCGGGCCGCAGGAATTGCGTGTGCACGGCCTCGTAGGTGATCTCCCCTTCCCAGCTGGCTGCGGGCAGCACGGTGCGGGTGAACTCGGCGATCGCGTCGAAGCCGATCAGGACCTTGCCGTGGCCGGTCGTCCAGAGGGCGTCGGGGTGGAAGAGCGCGAGGAAGCCCTCGACGTCCTTGGCGCGCTGAGCGCGCTCGACGGTGGCGACGACCTGTTCGATGGCTTTGATGTCTGCGGTTTCGGTGTTCATGCGGACGACTCTGGGATCTCAAGCGGACTTGAGGTCAAGGCCCGGCTGCGAGATTGTTCGGGCCGGGCTGGTCCGGTCGTCGGACCGACCCGGCCGGGCCGGCTAACGCTCCGACTCCACCGCCCTCCCCGGTACCAACAGGGCGAGCGTGCTGCGCGCTTCACGTCGCAGTGTGCGACGCCGGGCGAAGGTCGCGGTGAGAGCGAGGACGGAGACCGTGCCCCCGTAGAACACGGCGGCAATCGTGGAGAGGAGCCCGACAGACACCGGGCACGCACCTTTCTTCCCCCGCTCGGCCCGCCCGGCTCACGGCTCGGGGCGGGCGTTGATGCGTTTCCTCACCATCGTACGAACGCCGTCAACTCCCCTGTCACTGACCACTGCAGCAGGCAGCACGGCCGGGCTCAGTGGGGTGGGGTGCGGTGCCGACGGCTGGAACGTCATGCAGGTCGGACTCGCCCCCGACCATCTCGAAGCGGCATTCGCCCAGGTGCCGCATGGTGACTGGCTCGTCCGACAGGAGCCGGTTCGGTGCGAGACAGCCCGTCTTCAAGCCCGTGATGACGCGCTGGACACGCACGGTGAACTCTGCTGTCTCGTCCTTGCTCCGAGCGGCGGCGCATGCGTTCATCCACTGTTCGGCACGGAACAGTTCAGGCCCGACCCGGTCGTCCGGCCGTTCTGTGACCAGCGCCTCGAACGTCGTATTGACCTTGTCCCACATGGTGACCTCGGAACCTCCCAGGCGAGGAACAAGGCGTTCGAACAGCTCTATCTCCTCGATCTGCTCGCGGTGCATCAGCCAGCCGGCAGTCAGCGGAAAGTAGCTCGACACGTTCGTTCCGTGCATCCGCAGACGCTGTATCCGGTCGTACTCCCACCGCTTCTGTTCGGCTTGTGCGAAGGACTGAAGCACCGGCTCGCCCGCAGCAGCGAGGGTTTTGCCGGACACCTTCTCACCGCCGTGCAGGAGGTCGTACATGCCGACGACCGCCTCGCGCGTACGGGCACGTGCTTCGGCAAGCGGGGGCAGAGGCGTGGCAGGTTCGTTCAGGCCTTCCAACCAGGCTGCGACGGAGGGGCGTTCTCGGATGGTCCGCAAACTGGCCAAGGCCTTCCTGGGCACCTTGGCTCCGAAGACCTCCAGTGTGATGGCGCGGAGGTTGGGCGCGGCCTTGACGATCTCGTCCAGCATGTCGAAGCAGACAGAGATGACGGGGGCATCACCATGGCTGTCGTCGTACTGGTAACCATGCGAATGCAGATCGATTCCGCCACCCGCGAGATGGATCTCGGTGATGTGGTCCCAGGGCAGACGGTGGAAATCTGCGGTGGGAGACGCGCCCCGGGCGATCTGGTAGCTGAGCACATGCCCGATGTCCAGGCACATTCCCGCGCCGGTCTCGCTCACCAGCGTCCGGAAGAAGTCGAACGCGTGCATGTCCCCGACTTCCATCGTCATCGGCGGGAACTCGGCGTTGAACGGGACACCGAGGCCCTGATGGATGCGATGGACGTTGTCCACGGTCACTGCCAGGGTGGTGTCCGTGACCGGGAACTGCATGAAGTACGGGTAGACGTGCCGCTCACTCATCAGCCACACGCCGAGATCCTCCGTCACCCATGGGGCGTCGGCGACGGCGACGAGCGAACGCAGGCTGTCCAGGCCATCCTGCTCGGGGGCCTGCGGATAGACGGGGTTGAGATCCGTGCTGTGCACCAGAACGCGATGGTCCGCGGCCAACTCGGGGATACGCAGATGCCGGAAGCCCGCCGGCGCCGTCCGCCTGCGCTGGATCTCCCGGTAGTTCACCGGGCCCTGGTGTCGCACAGCCGGTGACGTGACCTCGAAGAAGTCCAGATCGATCCGGGCGCGATCGAGGTAGTTCTCGTGCATATCGGACGGATTGACCCCCAAGCCCACTCCGTAGCGGGGCAGGGTGGAGAAGTATTCGGGTCCGAAGGACATCGGATCAGCCTTCCTGCTAGCGGAGTTCACGCCCGGAAGTCGGGTCGCCAGGCCAGTGCTTCGCTCGGGTACCAGTGGCCTTCGAGGCAGTACGGATCGAAACCTCCCAGCCGCAGCTGAAACTGTTCGAAGTCCGAGGTGGACAGGTCCAGCCGGTCGCAGAGTTCGGCGATCGAGGCGGTTCCGTCGGCCTGGACGACGGCCTCGGCCAGCCGCGCCTCCGCCCCCCGCAGCACGGTGGCGACTGATTTGGCGCGCCCGTTCTGGCGCCTCGTGGTGTGCAGCGCCAGTACAGGTCCGTCCTGCGACGGCTCGCCGTTGAGGCTGGGCACTCCGGACACGTCGAAGGGACCGAAGATCGGATTGATCCGAGGATGGACATAGTCCGCCGAACGGCGATCAGCAGCTGCCTGGCGGCGCAGCCATTGGTCCGCGGCGTTCTCGTCGAATCCCCGCGGCAATGCCGGCCGCTTCCGCTCCTGACGTCCCTGGAGCCAGCCGGAGTACTCCCTGCGGCAGTGCCACAGGTCCGAAGGGTCGGACCTGACCCGCGCCGCCAGCAGGCCGTACAGCGCCTGTACGTAGTCCTGCTCGCTGAGGCCGGGTTCCAGCAGCCACAGGCTGTCGAGAACGAGCTGCGCGAGACTGTCGCCCTGGGAGGTCAACCTGCCGACGGTGCGCGGAAAGTAGCGCAGTACCGGTGCTTTGACGCGTCCTTCGGGAAGGCCCTCGACCGCGCCGAGCAGAACCTTGTCCCAGTCCGCCAGCAGTTCCTCCAGCCGTGAGCGACACTCCAGCCAGGCATCGCGCCACTGTCCGTGTTCCCGGTCCAGGACCAGTCCGAAGTAGTGCCGGTCACGGACATGCACGTCGATCAGGAGCGACCAGAACCTGCCCAGGACGATCTCTACGTCGCTGGAACCGTTGTCCGCCGCTTCGACCAGGCTTTCGACGGATTCCAGCGGAGCGCTTTCGTGCACGTGCAGGGACTGGCCGTCCTCGATCGCCAGTAGCCGGGAGCCCTCGGGGTGGGCGGCGAGAAAGGCGCGGTCCCGGTACAACGCTTCGCCGTGCGGGAACCACGGCACGTCCGTCGCCGTGATGCCACGTCGTGGACCTTCGTTCACGCCGAGCGGGACCATTGCCTCGGGCCGGAGAATTCTTGCGGCCTCCAGGAAAGTGCCGGGTGACATCTGATTTCGCAGATTCTGGTAGTTCAGGCTGCAATTCAAGGGGAGCATGGCGATGCGTACGGGCCGATCGCGTGCGATTTTTTCGAGAGTCTCAAAATCTTCCAACGTGTCCGCGCCGTGCAGTATTCGTAGATCTTCCCTCTCCAGCAAAAGGGACTGCTGAGGTACGCCCTCGATCGAGTCGGGTGCTGGGACAGAGGTCACGTCAATACCAGCAAGCCGAACAGTCTGCATCGGCTCTATTTCAATGACGTTCGTGAACCCGTACTCGGCAAGTTCCGCTGCCATCGGGAAATCCGACGACCGGTCGCTGGAGGGTACGGCGACCGGAGTGTCTCGGTCGAAGTGCAACAGTGTCGGCAGATGGAAGTGATCACTGTGGGAATGGGTGATGACCACGGCCGAGACGTCCGCAAGCAGTTGACTTGCCATCCTGTTCCTGCCTCTGGGACTCCAGAGGTTTCCGAAGTAATCCAACGCGGGATCAACGGCGAGCCGTCCGTCTTCGGTATCGAAGACGAAGCACGTGTGCTGGACCCTCGTGACCCGCATGGTTCACCTCATACCTTCGGAAGCAGCAGTTTCCAGACCATTGTCGACCTCGATATCAAGGTCCACCAGTCCCCTGATCCGGGTACAGCCGAAGACGTCTGAGTCTATTGACCGAGGGCTGTCGGGCGTGGTCAAGTCATGCCATCCGGTTCGTACCGGAGTCTCGTCGGGAACCTCGTCGGGATCGCTCTCCATCAATAGGAGGAAAATCATGGAGCCGAAGGTCAACGAGAACTCGAACACCGAGATCGTCATCGAAGAGATCGAGGAGTTCGACGCCGAGTTCCTGATGCCGGCCAACTCTCGCTGCCAGTAATCGGAGAAACGGGCTCTGCCCGCTGTGGCCCCAGTTCTCTGGTGCCACAGCGGGCCCCGTGGCTATACCACTACTGCAAACCCGGAGGGTGCCCCCCATGGACCAGGATGGATGGTTTGAGTACTCGCCCGGTGTTTCGGTTACCGCTGAGGACGCGCTGATTACATTCCGTTCGCCGAAACTTCGGATGAGAGTCCGTGTTCCGGATTCGGAGCTCCGAAGCCGTCTGCTGAAAATGACCGAGAACCCGGTATCGGCGAGCGAGATTCCCCGAGACGTCGCCCTGTCCCTGAGCGAGTACGGCCTTGTCACGCGGGGCGCCCATGCGGCGCACCTGCAGGCCCTGCGCATGCATGCCGAATCATCGGTTCCGATCAATCGTGGTCTCGCTTACACGCCCGATGAACTGATGCAGTATCAAAAGCGCGGTCACGCAAGGCGCTTCCTGCCCGGGGGCGTCTCCGACGGCCTTGACCTGCCGCTCTCCTTACGTCGCGCGCCGAGCTTCGCGCCTTTCGGCGGCCCTCGTGCGAAGGCGGTGGACCAGGGGCGGCTTTGGTCCGTCATGCAGACCCTGCACGATCCGGACAGTCGGCTCTATCCGTCCGCCGGTGCCCTCTATCCCGTACACCTGGTCGCCGAGCAAAGCGGTGCAGCCGGGGCCAGGGGCAAGTTGATCGCGTTCGATCCTTCGTCAGGACGACTTGTCTCGCGCCAAGCTGCGTCTTGTACCGATGAGTTGGGACTGGACCCGACTCTCGCTGCCGTGGCGACGAGGTTCTGGCTGGTGGCGGATCTGGCCGATGCCACAGCCAAGTACGGCCCTCGCGGGTACCGATATGCCTTGATCGAAGCCGGCCATGCAGCGCAGGCGCTGATCCAGGTGCTGGGGACCGCTGGTATGGACTGCCGGCCTTTCGGCGGCTTCGACGACCGTGCGGTGGCACACCATCTCGACCTGGGCGAAGGCACCGTACCCCTCTATGCCGTGGGTGCAGTTCCTGCGGACAGCAGCTCCTCCGGCACTGACTGGGTCAAGGCCGAAGAGGTCAAGTGCATCCTGGCCAACGGTCAGTCCTTGTACTACGCCAACGCCTACGGGCCGAAGACCGATGGCGGCCGGGAATGCGGCTTCGGGGTGGACACCAGTGCTGACGGTGCGCGCCTTCGAGCCAAGGGGGAACTCGCCGAACGGCTTGCCCTCTTGGGCTCTCGCCGCCGACTCGGCAACAGCAACGGCATGGCCGCGCACACCCGTTACTCGGCGGCGGCCGATGCGGCGATGTATGAGTTGTACGAGCGCCATTGCTTCCTGCGTACCTGGCTGACGCAGCAGACGCCACCGGGACTGCAGCCGCCGAGCAGCCCGCTCACCGACGCTGTTCTGTCCCTTTGCCGCTCGGGGGGCGTGGAGTTGAGCCTGCTGGACATCGCTGACCCGGTCTATGGTGTTCCAGCGGTAATGGCCGTGGTCCATGCCGAGGGGCACGGAGGAATCATCACGTCCTCCGGGGCCGGCGCCGACGAGCCCGAGGCTGCGGCCCGGGCGTTGCGGGAGATTGCCAAAGCGCTGGTGTACCGCTTGGTGTTGCGAAAGACTTCGGTCTTCAGCGAGGAGAACCCCGTCACCAGTACGTTGAGTCAACCATGGGAGCACGAGGCGTGGTTCGCACATCGACGGGTCCCGGTGGATCAGACGCGTTTCCTGCTCAGCGCCGGTTCCCCACGCGCCTTGCGATGCGGCAGCACAGGCATCGAGACTCTGAGGTCGGCGATCACTGTCGAGGACCTCTCGGTGGAAGGACCGGATGAACGGCGATGGAAGATTGCCCGAGCCACATCCGAACGGTTGCTCGTCGTCGACTTCGGTACTGCGACGCCGGCCTTCCGAAGCCGTGCGGCCGAGGTGTTGGGGCCCGAACTCGATGTCGACGCACGGTGGCCACATCCCCTCGGGTGATGGCCGTAGCCTCGCTCTCCCTCCATTCTGGTGAGAAAGACTATGTCGCAACCTGAAATGCGCGCTCTCTTACGTAGCCGGCGATACCTGGCCTTCTGGCTCGGGCAGGTGACGAGCACGGTGGGCAACCAGCTCACCGTCGTGGTGCTCGCGGCCCTGGTCGTGCCGGACCGCGGCCCCGGCACCTTCGGTCTGCTACTGGCAGTGGAGTCCGCCGTCATGGGTGTCCTGCTGCTGGCCGGCGGGGTGGTCGCCGACAGATATTCCCGCAGCCTCGTGATGGCCGTCGCGGATGTCCTCCGCCTGGCCGGGATCGGCGGCTTCTTCTTCTTCGCCTCGCAGGGGCCGCTTGCGCTGCTGCTGGCCGCCGCGGCGATGACCGGAGCGGGCGCAGCGCTGTACGAGCCGGCTCATCGTGCGGCCCTCACTCAGGTGGTGCCGGAGGACCTGCGTCAGCAGGCGTACGCCCTGGACGTGTCCACCAAGCGGATCGGCTCGATGGCCGGGGCCCTGCTGGCAGGGGTCATGCTCGCCGGGATCTCACCGCCGAAGACCCTTCTGGTGGACATCGCCACGTTCGTGGTCAGCCTGGTCACGCTGGTCTGGCTGCGCCTGCCACCCATCCGTACCGCCGACCCGCAGACCGACGAGCCGGACGGGCTGCGGGGGGTGCTGGCCGAGGCGCGGGAGGGCCTCGTCGAGGTCCGTCGGAGGCCCTGGGTATCGGTCCTGATGCTCCAGGGCACGGTGCAGGTGTTCTTCCTCTTCGGGCCGAACTACATTCTGGTGCCGATGGTCAGCCAGGCCCGGTACGGCCTCTCCGCTTTCGGCTGGGTCAGCGCCGCCACTCTTGCGGGTTCGGTGATCGGCTCGTTGCTGGGAGGCAGGGTTTCCTCGGGCCGTCCAGGACTGTGGGCCATGAACGCGCTGGCTCCCTGCTTGCTGACGCCGATATGCCTCGCTGTCGACGTACCCCTGTGGATGTTCTGCGCCGCTGGTGCCGCCGGTTCCGCCGGAGTCGGCTGCTTCATGGTCCTCTGGTACAGCTCGCTCCAGCGTGAGTTCCCGGAGCAGGTCCAGGGCCGGGTCTTCGCCCTGGAGGGGCTGGCCAGCTTCGGCCTCCAGCCCATCGCGCTCGCCGTGACACCGCTGCTCGTCCGGTTCATCGGAGTTGCGCCCTTTGCCACCCTGGCTGCCGTCGTGTTGCTGGTGTCCACCTATGGAGTGCTCGCCGTTCCCGGGACTGCCCAGCTCGCCACCCGTACACGCACCCGCAAGAGCCCCGCAGTTGTCGAGAGCACTGTTCGGAACTGACAAGGAGAAGCTGTCGCATGACTCGCATCGACTGCCGGGGTGTGGAACTGGCTTTCGGCGGTGTCACCGTGCTAGGTGGCGTAAGCCTCTCACTCGGCAGGGGAGACCGGGTGGGTATCGTGGCGCCCAACGGCACGGGGAAGTCGACCCTGCTCAAGGTCCTCTCCGGCGAGCTGGTCCCGGAGAGCGGAACGGTTGTCCGAGCGCCACAGACGACCACAGTGATCAGGCTGGCACAGGAAGCCGATGTGCTCGCCGGTGAGAGCACGGCGGAGTACCTGGCCCGCAGGACCGGAGTGGCCGCGGCGCAATCGGCGCTCGACGAGGCCACCATTGCTCTTGAGCGCGAGGAGCCTCAGGCAGGTGAAGCCTATGCGGATGCCTGGGACACCTGGCTCTCGCTGGGCGGCGCGGATCTCTCGGAGCGGGCGACGGTGGTCGCCTCCGACCTGGGGCTGGATCTGGACGGGCGGGAGACAGCCGACCTGTCCGGCGGGCAGCGGGCCCGCTTGGCCCTGGCGGCGGTGCTACTGGCGCAGCCGGATGTCCTTCTTCTCGATGAACCGACCAATGACCTGGACGCCGACGGCCTGGACCGCCTGGAGCACCATGTGCACACGTCACGGGCCGGAATCGCCTTGGTCAGCCATGACCGGGCGTTCCTCTCGGCTACGGTTAACCGCATCGTCGAACTCGACGAGTTCACGCGCCGGGGCGCGGAGTACGGCGGGGGCTGGGACGCCTTTGTCGCGGAGCGGGCGCTGGCTCGCCGACGCGCCGTTGACGCGTACAGCGCGCATGAAGCGACCCGTCGCCGTCTGGTCGACACTGCGCGAACTCACCGCCAGTGGTCCCGGGAAGGTACGCAGCGGGCGGCGAATCCGCGCCGTCAGCCTGACGGGGACAAGTTCCGCAAGGCGTCACGTATCGCAGGGGCCCAGCAGACCGGCGCGGCTGCGGCGAAAGCGGACCGCGCGGTCGAACGACTCGACAGGCAGGCCCCCGAGCAGGTGCGGGAATCCTGGCAACTGAGATTCTCGATTGCGGAGACAGCGGGGACGGGCGATGTGTCCCTGGCCCTGCGGGCAGCCGTGGTGCGCCGGGGGGCGTTCACTCTCGGGCCGATCGACCTTGAGGTGGGCTGGGGTGAGCGGATCCGGATCTCTGGCCCGAACGGCTCGGGAAAGACCACCTTGTTGGAATGCCTGCTCGGCCGGATACCTCTGGAAAGTGGTTCGCAATGGGCCGGTGCCGGTGTGGTGGTCGGGGAGATCGACCAGACCAGGCGACTGTTCGATACCAGTCGACCCGTGGTCGACGTGCTGAGGTCGAAGACCGGCCTCGGTGTGACGGAGGCCCGGACCCTGCTGGCGAAGTTCCGTCTGGGCGGGGAGGCGGCGTTGCGCATGGCGCGGACCTTGTCGCCGGGGGAGCGGACTCGCGCAGGTCTGGCACTGCTCCAGGCGAGAGGGGTCAACTGCCTGATCCTGGACGAGCCGACGAACCATCTGGACATTGAAGCGGTTCAACAGCTGGAGCAGGCGTTGGACAGCTTCTCGGGCTCCCTTCTGCTGGTCACCCATGATCGGAGGCTTGCCGAGTCGGTACGCATCGACACGACGGTGGAGGTCACCGAGCTCAGCGGCCCATGAGGTACTGCTACGGGACAGCCCTCAGGCCGCCCAGCACATGGCCAACGCTGCCCTGGTGAGTTCAGCTTTGTTCCCAACCCTCAATTTGCACCGGATTCGCTTTACGTAGGTGTCGACGGTGTGCTGGCTGATGACGAGCCGCCTGGCTATTTGCGCATGTGTCAGCCCATCCGCAATGAAGCCGAGTACCTGCCGCTCCCGCTTGGATAGATCGGGGCGTTCTTGCGCTGAAACCTTGGCCTGGCCGTCCGAGGGCGGTTGCCCCGCTACGGCTGCTCGATGGACTGCTCGGACCAGTTCGCTCGGTGAGCTGAACTCGCTGAGGTAGCCATCGGCGCCGGACGTCTCAGCTGCGATTCCCTCGGGCAACGGCGACATCACAAGAACGCAGGATGCCTTGGGAACCTTGAAGCCCAGTGGCTGATCACCGGAGTTGCAAATCTGATTGGTGATCAGGACGTCGTACGCATCGTCGCACCCGGAGTCCGGTACGGCAGAGTTCACGTCGAGCAGGCTGACCGAGAGGTCGGGGACGGTAGCCAGTGCCCGGCCACGGCCCAGGCAATCAGGGGATGACTGTGCAGCAAACCGATTCGGTACATCGCTTCCTCAACCCCGCTCACTGATTCGGCCTGATTGACGTGCGCCCCCTGTGCCCACGGCTGGTGCCATCACTTCCACCCGTCGGGCGATGGCCTTGGCGCTCTCCTTGCACGTCATCGGTTCACTCCTCTGCATTGGTGGAGCCGGATCGATTCGCGGGCAGGCAACAGCTTCATGCCTCAGAAGGAGGAGTGGCGGCCTCTTCGGGTGTCATGCCTGCGAACTGCCTCTTCCAGAAGACTGCTGAAAACGTGTCGAAGGGATGTCTGGCCGCAGGCCGGGGTGTGCCCGGGGGCGGGTCGTTCGCCTGCCTCCGGGCCTGCCCGGGACCCCGCGGACCGTGGGGCGGACGGTGTCCAGCTGCTGGTCAACGTGCGGATATCCACCGGCGGTTGTACGGCGGACGCCCGCTGTTAGGGTGGCCGAATGGCATCGGTGAGGAAGATCCAGATCACTTTCGACTGCGCGGACCCCGAGCGCGTCGCCCGTTTCTGGTGCGAGGTGCTGGGGTACGTCGCGCCTCCGCCGCCGGAGGGGTTCGACTCCTGGGACGCCTACAACGACTCACTGCCGCCCGGGGAGCGGGGTGCGTGGTTCGCGTGCTCCGATCCCACGGGTGAGGGCCCGCGCATGTACTTCCAGCGCGTCCCCGAAGACAAGGTCGCCAAGAACAGGGTGCACGTCGACGTGCGGGCCGGCACCGGGCTCGTGGGCGCGGAGCGGCTGGCGGTGCTTGAGGCCGAACGCGATCGGCTGGTGGCGCTCGGCGCGGTGTGCACGAACGTGCTGTACGCCGACGAGGAAAACGAGTCGTGCATCAACATGCAGGACATCGAGGGCAACGAGTTCTGCCTCGACTGAGCATCTCCGCCCATGGCGCCTTCCGGTTCTCGTACGAGAACGCCCGATGCGGCCGGAGGAGCAGTGCGGTAACGGAGAGGGGCCCCGCGTGGTGCGGGGCCCCTCTGCGTGTACTGCCGTGACCGGCGGGACTACTTCTTGAAGGAGTAGTCCATGATCTTCTTCATGTCCGCGGTGCGGTTGGCCGCGCTCGACGAGCCGAGCACGGTGCCGATGACCGTCTTGCCGTTACGGGTCGCGGCGAAGACCAGGCAGTACTTGGCCGACGGGCCGGAGCCGGTCTTCACGCCGATGGCGCCGCTGTAGCTGCTGAGCATCGTGTTGGTGTTGGACCACGACATGTAGCGGTAGCCGCCGGACTTCGTGGTGACCTTCTGCTTGGTCGACTTGGTCTTGACGACCGAGCGGAAGGTGGAGTTCTTCATCGCGCTGCTGGCGATCTTCGTCAGGTCGCGCGGCGTCGAGTAGTTCGAGCCGTTCCCTATGCCGTCGAACGAGTCGAAGTGGGTGTTCTTCAGCCCGAGGGACTTGGCCTGGGCGTTCATCTTGCCGATGAACGACTTCACACGGGCCGCGCGGGTGGAGCCGGAGCCGAACTTGTCGGCCAGCGCGTAGGCGGCGTCGCAGCCGGACGGCAGCATCAGGCCGTACAGCAGCTGGCGGACGGTGACCTTGTCGCCCACGATGAGGTGGGCCGACGAGGCGCCCTTGGAGACGATGTAGTCGCTGTACGCCTTCTGGATCGTGACCTTGGAATCCAGGTTCAGGTTCTTCTGCGACAGCACCACCTTCGCCGTCATGATCTTGGTGGTGGAGCCGGTGGAGCGACGGGTGTCCGCGGTCTTGGCGAACAGGGACTTCGCGGTGCCGTTGTTCATCACGTACCCGCCCGGGGCAGTGATCTTGGGGTTGGGCAGCGTGGCGGCCTGCGCGGTGGAGGCGAACGCGCTGCCCGCGATGACGGCACCTGCCGTCAGAGCCACGGTGGCAGTGGCAGAAACACGGTTTATGCCCTTGATGCCCTTAATGCCGATTTTCAACTTGAACGCTCCAAATGCCCCTGGAATGCGGCCACATGTGGGTGCCGCTCGGTGGTGAGACTCATGAGAGCGGGGGATGGATGTGCTGATTCCTGGGGCAATTTCGGAGCTATTCGGGGCTACGGGTGATTCCGGCCATGATCGGTGGTGAAGCGTCCGTCCGGATCCCGGATCCGTTTCGCCATGCACGCATCTTGTATCTATGCTGTGTGCATGCCTGCCGCACCCCCAGCCGTGAAGCCTGCCGCGAAGCCCGCCGTGAAGTCCCCCACCAAGCAGCCCCCCGCCGCCGAGCGCGTGTACGCCCATATCAAGGAGGCGGTCCTGGGCCGCCGTTACGAGGGCGGCACGCTCCTGACCGAAGGAGACCTCGCGGAGGCCGTCGGCGTCTCCCGCACGCCGGTGCGCGAGGCGCTGCTGCGGCTGGAGGTCGAGGGGCTGATCAAGCTGTATCCGAAGAAGGGCGCCCTCGTCCTCGCCGTCTCCGCACAGGAGATCGCCGATGTGGTGGAAACCCGGCTGCTGGTCGAGGAGTTCGCGGCGCGCAAGGCCGTGCCCGCCTCCGCGCAGCTGATCGGCCGGCTCGAAGAACTCCTGGAGGAGCAGCGGCAGCTGGCCGAGGCCGGGGATCTGGCGGAGGTGTCGGTGAAGGACCGCTGCTTCCACGCCGAGATCGTGCGCAACGCGGGCAACGACATCCTCTCGCGCCTCTACGACCAGCTGCGCGACCGGCAGCTGCGGATGGGCGTCGCCGTGATGGAGGCGCACCCGGGGAGGATCGCCGCCAACATCACCGAGCACGGTGAGCTGCTGGAGGCGATCAGGGCCGGTGACGCGGACGGTGCCGCGCAGGTCGTGCGGCGCCATGTCAGCCGGGTCAAGGTGCTGGTCAGGGGTGAGGACCGGTGAGTTCTGCCGCCGCTCCCACCTTGTCCCTGCCCGGCGATCCACCCGGCGGCCGACGTGCCGCCCGGGTCTGGGGCATCGGGGTCGCCGTCTATTTCGTCGCCATCATCTTCCGCACCAGCCTGGGCGTCGCCGGGCTGGACGCCGCCGACCGGTTCCACGTCAACGCCTCCGCGCTCTCCACGTTCTCCATCCTTCAGCTGCTCGTCTACGCGGGCATGCAGATACCCGTCGGCCTGATGGTCGACCGGCTCGGTACCAAGAAGGTCCTCGCTCTCGGGGCCGTCCTGTTCACCCTCGGGCAGCTCGGCTTCGCGCTCTCCCCCTCGTACGGCATGGCGCTGGCGTCCAGGGCGCTGCTCGGCTGCGGTGACGCGATGACGTTCATCAGCGTGCTGCGGCTCGGCGCCCGCTGGTTCCCGGCCCGGCGCGGCCCGCTGATCGGCCAGGTCGCGGCGCTCTTCGGGATGGCGGGCAACCTCGTCTCCACGCTCTTCAT
The DNA here is from genome assembly GCF_042731715.1 of Streptomyces sp. NPDC059832. Lineage (NCBI taxonomy): Bacteria > Bacillati > Actinomycetota > Actinomycetes > Kitasatosporales > Streptomycetaceae > Streptomyces > Streptomyces sp. NPDC059832. Next base: position 63,973 of record NZ_JBHWIY010000004.1, read on the forward strand.
CGCACGGGCCCTGCATGGGTTCGGCTGGACCACCACGTTCGTCGGCAGCTCCGTCGCCGGGGTCGTCGTCCTCGTCCTGCTCCTGCTGTTCCTGAAGGACCACCCCGAGGGCCATGAGCCGCCGCCCGCGGAGCACGCGGGTGCCGCCTATGTGCGCAAGCAGATCGCCGCTTCCTGGCGGGAGCCCGGCACCCGGCTCGGTATGTGGGTGCACTTCACCACGCAGTTCCCGGCCATGGTGTTCCTGCTGCTGTGGGGGCTGCCGTTCCTGGTGGAGGCGCAGGGGCTCAGCCGGTCCAGCGCCGGTGAGCTGCTGACCCTGGTGGTGCTCTCCAACATGGCTTTCGGGCTGGTCTACGGGCAGATCATCGCCCGCCACCACGCGGCCCGCGCCCCGCTGGCCCTCGGTACGGTCGCGATGACGGCACTGCTCTGGGCGTCGGCCATCTTCTGTCCGGGCGACCGTGCGCCGATGTGGCTGCTGATCGTGCTGTGTGTGGTGCTCGGCGCGTGCGGTCCGGCCTCGATGATCGGATTCGACTTCGCGCGGCCGGCCAATCCGCCGGAGCGGCAGGGCACCGCGTCGGGCATCGTCAACATGGGCGGCTTCGTCGCCTCGATGACCACGCTGTTCGCCGTCGGTGTGCTGCTGGACGCGACCGGCGACAACTACCGGATCGCGTTCGCCTCGGTCTTCGTGCTGGAGGCGTTCGGCGTCGTACAGATCCTGCGGCTGCACTCCAGGGCCACGCACCGCGAGCGGGACCACCATGTGGTCAGCCGCGTGGAGGCCGTGCACGTACCGGTGTGACCGCCCCGCGCGCCGGATCGGCGGCGCGCCCGTCCCTCGTGCGACGGGCGCCGCCGATCATGACGTCACGGCACTACGCCGTCACGGCGTCACGGCGAAGTTCTGCAGGATCGCCGTCGCCAGGTCCTGATCGCCCTCGACCTTGATCCGCTCGGCGACCGCACCCGCGCGCACCCGCCCGCAGGCGAGGAGGAAGTACGTCTCCCAGTCCATCGCCAGCGTCACCGCGGGCCCGAGCGACGGCGAACCGTCCACCGAACCACGGCCCTCCGCGTCGACCCTGACGGTGCGCAGGAACTCCAGTGGCCCGTGCACATCGAGCACGATCGCCGAACTGGCCGGTGCCCCCGCGTCCTTGGCGACCACCTTCGGCAGCGCCTGCAACAGGGTGTCCCGGACGACGGTGGCGCCGGGGGAGTCCAGGTTGCCGGGCTGCCCCAGCGTCGCCCGCAGGTCCTGCTCATGCACCCAGACGTCGAAGGCGCGCATCCGCAGCGCCAGTTCGAGGGTCTGCTCGGCGCCGAGCGGCGCCCGGACCATGGTCTCGGGATCGCGCGTCTCGTTGCGCAGCTGACGGGCCCGCCGGATGATCGTGTACTCCAGCTCGGAGGTCATCTCCGGTGCGGTGTGGTGACGCCGCACATCGACCTGCATCTCCATGTACCGGGCGAAGTCGTTCTGCACGTGGTAGAGGTCGCGGGGCAGCGTGTGGATCGGGCGCGGGTCGCCGAGCTGCTCGGACTCCATGCCGATGACGTGCGAGACGATGTCGCGCACCGACCAGGCGGGGCATGGCGTACGGCGGTTCCACTCCCCCTCGGCGAGTGGCTTCACCAGCTCGGCTATCGACTCGATGGAGTGGGTCCAGGCATCGGCGTAGGTCTGGAGGCTGGGATGGACGGTCACGGGACCCCTCGTGCGGTTCTGCGGTGCATGGGCTGGAGAGCTTGGCGCGGGCGGCGGGCTGCGTGGGAGGTTCGTTCGCTAAGTTACGCTGCGAGCAGGCACCCCGGCAGTGCTTTCGTGTGACGATCGTAGGCCCGTGTTGACGGCTCGAATGCCAGGACGGTGGTAGTGTGCGCGCCTCCCTCATCCAGATCGCAGTAGACCCGGACGAATCCGTCAACGCCCGTAGGCAGCGTGCGGCTTCACTGGTCGCGGCCCAGCGCGGTGCGGATCTGGTGGTGCTTCCCGAGCTCTGGCCGGTCGGCGCCTTCGCGTATGCCGACTTCGCGGACGAGGCCGAACCGCTCCAGGGGCCCACCCACGACATCATGGCGAAGGCCGCGGCCGACGCCGGGGTCTGGCTGCACGCGGGCTCCTTCGTCGAGCGCGCCCCGGACGGCACCCTCTACAACACCTCGCTCGTCTTCACGCCCGAGGGCGAGCGGGCCGCCGCGTACCGCAAGATCCACCGCTTCGGCTTCGACCAGGGCGAGGCGGTCATGATGGGCGCCGGCGAGGAACTGGTCACGGTCGCCCTGCCGCAGACCACGCTCGGCCTCGCCACCTGTTACGACTTGCGTTTCCCGGAGATGTTCCGCGGCCTGGTCGACGCGGGCGCGGGGACGCTGATCGTCGCGGCGGGCTGGCCCGAGCGGCGCCGCGCCCACTGGACGCTGCTGGCGCAGGCCCGCGCCGTCGAGAACCAGTCGTACGTCCTGGCCGTCGGCACCGCGGGCACCCACGCCGGAGTCCAGCAGGCCGGGCACAGCATCGTCGTCGACCCGTGGGGCGAGGTGCTCGCGGAGGCGGGTGCGGACGAGGAGGTGCTCGGCGTGGAGTTCGACCCGGCCAGGGTGGCGACGACCCGTGAGCAGTTCCCGGCCCTCAAGGACCGCCGCCTGGGACTGGCCCCGCCCAGGCTCCGGTAGGACCGCTTCGTTTCACGTGAAACCGGGGCGGGTCAGTCCTCGCGCTCCTTGTCCGCGAGCACGATGACGCAGACCGATACGGCGATGAGCAGTGCCGCGTCGGCGTCCTCCCGTACGACATCGATGCCGTAGGTGTCCCGGACGGTCAGCCGACGCCGGGAGATCTGCGCCAGTAGTTCCCCGTCGTAGTCGATGGCGAACTCGCGGTCCAGGATCTTGCCGCTGACGTCGAGCTCGGTGCCGTCGACCAGTGTGACCCGGTAGTGGTTGCGCAGCAGCGACAGCCGCTTGCGCTTGATCCTGGCGAGCTGTTCGCCGTCGCGCTCGATGAGCATCGTGTCGCGCAGGCTGAGCAGCTTCTGCCGGATCTCGACCAGGATCCGGCCCTGTGCGTCCTTCAGCTCGAAGGTGTCCCGCACCCGCATGGCCTTGCCGTCGACGAGGAACACCTTGCGGCCGTCCACGTCCTCGATCCAGTAGTCGTCACCGACGGCGAAGAGTCGTTCACGCACCAGGAATCTCATGGCTCACAGGTTCCCCGAGGTCCCTGCGGAATGCGTGGATGCCACGGTGATGTTGACTGTTCACATGGCAACACGTGCGCGCGTCAGGGCCCCCGAGCTGGTCGGCAAGGGTGGCTGGCTCAATACCGGCGACCAGCAGTACACCCTCGCTGACCTGCGAGGACGCATTGTGATTCTGGATTTCTGGACCTTCTGCTGTGTGAACTGCCTGCATGTCCTCGATGAGCTGCGCGAGCTGGAGGAGAAGCATCGAGACACCCTGGTGATCATCGGGGTGCACTCGCCGAAGTTCGTCCACGAGGCCGAGCACCAGGCCGTCGTCGACGCCGTCGAGCGGTACGAGGTCCACCACCCGGTCCTCGACGATCCGGAACTGGCGACCTGGAAGCAGTACGCCGTACGGGCCTGGCCCACGCTCGTCGTCATCGACCCCGAGGGCTATGTCGTCGCCCAGCACGCCGGCGAGGGCCATGCGCACGCCATCGAGAAGCTGGTCGAGGAGCTGGAGGCCGAGCACGCGGCGAAGGGCACGCTGCGCCGCGGCGACGGCCCCTATGTCGCGCCCGAACCGGTCGCCACGCATCTGCGCTTCCCCGGCAAGGCGCTGCTCCTGCCCGACGGCGGCTTCCTCGTCTCCGACACCACCCGCCACCGCCTGGTCGAGATCGAACGTGACAGTGAAACGGTTCGCCGTCACATCGGAACAGGGAACAGGGGGTTCACCGACGGCGCACCCGACGAGGCCCGGTTCTCCGAGCCGCAGGGCCTCGCCGTCCTGCCCGACGGCCGGATCGCGGTCGCCGACACGGTCAACCACGCCATCCGCGCCCTCGACCTCTCCACCGGGGAGACGACGACGCTCGCCGGCACCGGCCGCCAGTGGTGGCAGGGCTCGCCGACGTCCGGACCGGCCCGTGAGGTCGACCTCTCCTCCCCCTGGGACGTCGCCTGGTTCGCGGACCGGCTGTGGATCGCCATGGCGGGCGTGCACCAGCTGTGGACGTACGACCCCGCGACGCGGACCGTCCAGGTCGCCGCGGGCACCACCAACGAGGGCCTGGTCGACGGGCCCGCCGCCGAGGCCTGGTTCGCCCAGCCGTCCGGGCTCGCCACGTCCGCCGACGGGGAGCGGCTCTGGGTCGCCGACTCGGAGACGTCCGCCCTGCGGTACGTCGAGCGCGACGGATCCGGCTTCGCCGTCCGTACGGCCGTCGGCACCGGACTCTTCGACTTCGGACACCGCGACGGCGCCGCCGGGCAGGCCCTGTTCCAGCACCCGCTGGGGGTGACCGCGCTGCCCGACGGGTCCGTCGCCGTCTGCGACACGTACAACCACGCGCTGCGGCGCTACGACCCCGGGAGCGGTGAGGTCACCACCCTGGCCACGGATCTGCGCGAGCCGAGTGACGCCGTGCTGGTCGACGGCGATCTCGTGGTCGTCGAGTCCGCCCGGCACCGGCTGACCCGGCTGCGGCTCCCCGAGGAGGCCGTACGCGTCGCCGACCGGGCCCACCGCACCCGGCGCGCGGCCACCGAGATCGCCCCGGGCACGCTCCGGCTCGATGTGGTCTTCCAGGCGCCCGCCGGGCAGAAGCTGGACACCCGGTACGGCCCCTCGACCCGGCTGCTGGTCTCGGCGACCCCGCCGGAGCTGCTGGCCGAGGGCGCGGGCCCCGGTACCGACCTCTTCCGTGATCTGGTCCTCGCCGAGGGCGTCACCGAGGGCGTCCTGCATGTGTCGGCGATGGCGGCGTCCTGCGACGACGACCCGCTGAACGAGTACCCGGCCTGCCATGTCCACCAGCAGGACTGGGGCGTCCCCGTCCGCGTGAGCGCACAGGGAACGCCCCGGCTGCCGCTGGTGCTGGCAGGAATGGACGAGCAGGCCTGACCTCCCGCAGCCTCCCGGGCGCTTTCGTGATCGCGTCCGGGAGGGGTCTCACCCGTTGTCGGTGAGCCGTCGGACCGCCTCCTCGTACCGCTTGCGGTACTCCGGCTCGGCCGTCACCCGCAGCAGCGCCTGGAGGGCCCGTACCGCGCCGGTGTCGTATCCGGCGGACTCCGCCTCCCCGGCCGCCCGGTCCAGCAGCCGGATCCCGTCGTTCTCCTCGCCGAGCGCCAGACGGGCCTCGCCGCTGGTGGTCAGCAGCAGCACCCGGCGGGCGACCTCCTCGTGCTCGGGCCCCAGGTCGAGCGCCGTCCGGGCGGATTCGAGGGCGTCGTGCGGCCGGTTCGCGGTCAGCTGCATCCGGGCGAGGTGCTGGAGCGCCAGCATCTCGGTGTGCGCGTCCCGTTCCTCACGGGCCAGGTCGACAGCCCGCCCGCAGCCCTCCAGAGCCGTGTCGAGTTCTCCCTGCTCGGCCTGGACGACGGCGAGGTTGATCAGTGCGGTCGCCTCGCCGAGCCGGTCGCCGGCCTGCCGGGCCAGACCGGGCGAGCGCTCCAGCAGGGTGACGGCCTCGGTGGTCCTGCCCTCCTCGGTCAGCACCCAGCCCAGCAGGCTGAGCACCCTCGACTCGGCGTACGCGTCGTCGTGGGCGCGCGCGGAGTCCAGCGCCAGCTCCAGCAGCGGGGACCAGTTGTCCCGCACCCGCCACACCACCTGCGGCCACTGGAGCAGGATGATCCGCCAGGCCCGGTCGTGGAACCCGGCGGTCCGGGCCGCGTCGGCGGCCAGCGCCAGATCGTCGCGTTCGGCCGCCAGCCAGTGCATCGCCGCCGCCCGGTCGACGAAGTCCCGTACGGCGACCGGGCGGTGGTAGTCCTCCGGCAGGACGAAGCAGGGCTCGCCGCCGGGCTCGGCCGTGTCGGCGGCGGCGAGCGCGGTGGCGATGTAGTGGTCGAGGACACCGACGAGCGCCTCGGACCCGCCCGCGGGGTCCATGCCGCGGGCGTAGAGGCGCACCAGGTCGTGCAGCACCCAGCGCCCCGGCGCCGTCTCGGTGACGAGATGGGCGGCGGCGAGCCGTTCCAGCGCCGCCGTGGCGACGACCGGGTCGGTGCCGGCGAGCGCGGCGGCCGTGTACGGGTCGAAGTGGCCGCCGGGGTGGTGGCCGAGCCGGGCGAGCTGGTGGACGGCGTCCTGCGGCAGCTGCTGCACGGTCAGCCGCAGCGCGGCCGAGACGCCGGTGTCGTCCACGTCGAAATATGTCAGCCTGCTGCGCTCGTCGGCCAGTTCGTCCGCGAGACCGGCCAGCGTCCAGGTCGGGCGTCCGGCCAGCCGGGCCGCGGTGACCCGGAGGGCGAGCGGCAGCCCTCCGCAGAGTTCGGCGAGCCGGCGGGCCGCGACCGGTTCGGCGAGCACCCGGTCCTCACCGAGCACACCGGCCAGCAGGGCCGTGCCGTCCGGCGGTTCGAGCACGTCGAGCGGTACGGGACGGGCCGCGTCCGAGGCGATGAGGCCTTCCAGCCGGTGCCTGCTGGTGACCAGCGTGACGCAGTCGGTGCCGCCCGGCAGCAGCGGCCGGACGGTGGCGGAGTGGCGGGCGTTGTCGAGTATGACGAGCAGACGGCGCCGGTCGGTCAGCGACCGGAAGAGCGCGGCCGCGGCCGTGACGGACTCCGGGACGCGGCGGGGCGCGACACCGAGCGCCAGCAGGAACTCGCGCAGGACTTCGACGAGTGCGGGCTCACCGGTGTCGCTGAACCCGCGCAGATCGGCGAAGAGCCGCCCGTCCGGGAAGGCGGCCGGGTTGCGGTGCGCCCACTGCAGGGCCAGCGCGGTCTTGCCCACCCCGGCCGGTCCGGTGACCAGGCAGACGGGTGCCTCGCCCGCCGCGGCCCGGGTGAGCGCGGCCAGTTCGGCGGTCCGCCCCTGGAAGCCGCGGGGCGCGCGGGGCAGCAGATCGGTGGGGTGCGGCTCGCCGGCGAGGGACGGCACGGGGAGGGGGCGGGGCGGCGCGGGACTGGGGGCGCCGCCCGTATCGCCGCCCGCACCGCCGCCCGTATCGCCGGGCCGCTCGTCCGGGCGGTCGGCCGGTGCCGCCGCGGTCCCGCCGTCCGTTCCGGCCCGTCGGTCCGCCGCCGGGCGGGCCGCGGGCACGGCCCCGTTCCCGGCGCCGCCGCTGTCACCGCCGCCCGACCGGACCGGGCCGCGGGCTGTCGTCCCCGGACCGCCGGGCGCGTTCCGTCCGCCTTCCCCGGCGTCCGGCCCGGGGTCGCCGCGCAGGATCAGCGCATATGCGTCGGCGAGTTCGTGTCCGGGATCGATCCCCAGCTCGTCGGCGAGCAGCCGCCTCGTGCGGTGGAACCAGTCCAGTGCCTCCGACTGACGTCCCGCCCGGTACAGCGCCGTCATCAGGGCCGCCGCCAGCGACTCCCGCATCGGATGCGCGACGGCTTCCGACCGCAGTACCGCCGCCGCCCGGTTGTGCTCCCCCAGCGCGGCATAGGCGCGCGCCAGTTGCTCGACCGTCGCCAGCCGCGACTCCTCCAGCGAGTGCGCGGCCGCCTGGAGCGGCCGTCCGGCGAACGCGCCGCTGAGCGCCGGACCCTGCCACAGGGACAGGGCCTCCTTGAGCATCAGTACCGCGTCGGCGGGGCTGCGCTGCCCCCGCGCCAGTGTCAGCAGCTCCTCGAAGCGCTGCGAGTCCAGCAGGGTCTCCGGCAGCCGCAGCACGTACGCGTCGCCGAGCGTGACCAGCTCCACCCCGTACGCCTCCGCGTCCGCACCCACCAGCAGGGCGCGCAGCCGGGACACATGCCCCTGGATGACGCTGCGGGCGTGCAGCGGCGGTGTGTCGTCCCACAGGGAGTCCGTCAGCCTGGTGATGGAGACGGGGGTGTTGGCGGACAGCAACAGCGCGGCGAGCAGACTGCGGCGTTTGGCGGGGCCGAGCGGCAGCGGCCCGGTGAACGTGTCGACGGAGACGGTGCCGAGCAGCCGGAACTCCACGAGCAGCTTCCCTTCCGGGCGGGATGAGCCCGGGGCCGGGCACGGGAAAGTCCCAGGATATCGGGGGTGCCGGGGAGTCGGCGACGGGTCGTGCCCGATCGGCGGGGTGCGAGCGGAGCGGCGTCGTCGGACGGGCCGGCGCGCCTCGCGCACCGGCCCGTCGACGGCCTCGCGGCGGGTGGCTCAGCCCGCCAGGAACGCCGTCAGCGCGTTGGCCAGCAGATACGGGTCGTCCGCCCCGCACAGCTCACGGGCGCTGTGCATCGACAGGATCGCGACGCCGATGTCCACGGTCTGGATCCCGTGCCGGGCAGCGGTGATCGGGCCGATCGTGGTGCCGCACGGCATCGAGTTGTTGGAGACGAACGACTGCCACGGCACGTCCGCCTTCCGGCACGCCGCCGCGAACACGGCCCGGCCGCTGCCGTCGGTCGCGTACCGCATATTGACGTTGACCTTGAGGATCGGTCCGCCGTTGGCCACCGGGTGGTGGGTCGGGTCGTGGCGCTCGGCGTAGTTGGGGTGGATCGCGTGACCGGTGTCGGAGGAGAGACAGACGGTCCCGGCGAAGGCACGGGCGCGGTCCTCGTACGTCCCGCCGCGCGCGAAGACGGAACGCTCCAGGACCGTGCCGAGCAGCGGCCCGTCGGCGCCGGTGTCGGACTGCGAGCCGTTCTCCTCGTGGTCGAAGGCGGCCATGACCGGGATGTACGGAAGCTCCTCGTCCGGCTGCCCGGCGACGGCGCCGAGTGCGGCGGTCGCCGCGTGCACGGAGAGCAGGTTGTCCATCCTGGGACCGGCCAGCAGTTCGCGGTCCCGGCCCAGGTAGGCGGGCGGCTCCACGGCGTGCGGCATCAGGTCCCAGCCGGTCACGTCCTCGGCGTCGACGCCGGCCTCCTCGGCGACGAACCGGATCAGGTCGCCCTCCTCGACGTCCCCGAGCCCCCAGATCGGCTGCATGTGCTTCTGCCGGTCGAGCTTGAGTCCGTCGGGGTTGGCCGACCGGTCCAGGTGCACGGCCAGCTGCGGTACGCGCAGCAGCGGCCGGTCGATGTTCACCAGCCGGTGCGTGCCGTCGCGCAGCGAGATCCGGCCGGCCAGGCCGAGGTCCCGGTCGAGCCAGGTGTTGAGCAGCGTCCCGCCGTAGACCTCCACGGCGACCTGCCGCCAGCCGTGCGCCCCGGTGTCGGGCAGCGGCTTGACCCGCAGGTTCGGTGAGTCGGTGTGCGCCCCGACGATCCGGAACGGGGTGTGCGCCTCGGCGCCTTCCGGCACGTACCAGGCCACGATCGCGCCGCCGCGCAGGACGTACTTGCCCCCGCTGGTCCCGTCCCAGGCCGCGGTCTCCTCGACCTGCCGGAACCCGGCCTTCTCCAGCCGGGCGGCCGCGGTCGCCACGGCGTGGTACGGGGAGGGGGAGGCCATCAGGAAGGCCATCAGATCGTCGGTGTGACCGCGGTCGAAGCGGAGGGAGGAACTCATGTTCCTCACTGTAACGAGACCGGACCGGACGGCTTCACCACCGTCGCACGAGGGCGTCCGCTCAATGTCCCGGGAGGGTCGCCGAGGGCTTCTCGCCGTTCTGGGCCTGCTGCGCGCGCTCGGCGAACATGGCCGCGAACGCCTTGACCTCCTTGTCGGGGACGGCCGATCCGCCCTGGGTTCCGGTGCTGATGCCCAGGACGGTCGTCCCGACCCGGACCTGCGCGATCGTGCCCGGTCCGCCCATGGTGCCGACCGCGGCGCGGTTGGCCTCGCGCTCGGCGCCCGGAGTGCCGAGGTCCACCTTCTCGGCGTCCTGGCCGACCCGGTCCCCGCCGTACCACTTGATCAGGACGTCGTACGCGGCGTCCGCGGCCTTCCCGTCCTTGTAGGCGAGGACCCAGAAATTCAGGGTGGTCGCGTCCGCCTTGCGCACGAAGGCGGACGAACCCCAGGACGTGGCCGGGCGGCAGGCCGTCTCCCGCTGCTCCTTCGTCCTGGACACGCAGACCGGCGGCGGGTACTCGGGGATCGGCTTCAGGGCCGCCGGCTTCATGTACATCCGCCAGCCCGGTACGGCTTTCGCGTCCGGCAGCACCGAGGCGACCTGCCCTTTGTCGAGCGCCGCCGCCTTGGCGTCGTCACCGCCGCCCCCGCAGCCCGCGAGCAGCAGCACCGCCGCCCCGGCCGCCAGGAGCCGTCCCCGCCCCGCTCGCGTACCCACGAAACCCTTGTCCCCCATGAGTGAACCCCGCCCCCTCCGGCTACCGGACGTCCGATCCTGGAGAGGATCGGTGCCGTCGGTCGGGACCAGGTCTACAGCCGGTCGATGGCGGTCAGGTCGATGTCGATGTCGTACGGGGCGGAGAGCTTCAGCCGGTCGTGGTGGACGCCGGTGGAGACGTACTTCTTGTTGACCGGGTCCAGCGCGTACGTCCAGACCACGGGCCGGCCGCTCGCGGACATCTCGACGAGCCAGAAGTTCTGGATGCCGGCCCCGGCGTACTTGTGCGGCTTGGTGTCGCGGTCCCGCGACTCGGAATCGGGCGAGACGACCTCGACGGCGAGCAGGACATCGGCGGCCTGGTAGCGGGTCTGGCGCTGGTCCCCGTCCGCTTCGGCCGTCACCACGACGAGGTCGGGTTCCGGTGCGTTGCGCTTGCCGAGGACGACGGCCATTTCGCGGCGGACCCGCAGATCTTCCGGGACGTGGCTGCGCAGCCCCTGCTCCAGCAAATACATCGCCAGCGTGTGGAACTTCCGCTGCGGACTCACGAAAACCAGACTCCCGTCGATCAGCTCTGTGTGCGGCGGGAGGTCGTGAAGTGCGAACAGGTCGTCCACGGTGTAGCCGTCCGGCGGAGGGACCGGCCACCTGGAGCCGTCGGGCTGACGGTGCAGCGAGTCGCGCAGTGCCTCGGCAGTCATGGTTCCTCCCATGGACGGGATTCTCGGACCTGCACTCAGCGTACCCAGCTGATACGACAGCACCGCCACCCGAAAGCGTGTCCGGGTGACGGTGCGTGCTGACGCTGTCGGGCGGGGCTAGAACGCGGCCTCGTCCAGCTCCATCAGCGAGTTGTCGACGGACTCGGCGAGCGCGCGCTCGGCCGAGACGCCCGGCAGGACGTTCGCGGCGAAGAACTTCGCAGCGGCGATCTTGCCCTGGTAGAAGGCGACGTCCTTCGCGGCGGCGGTCGGCAGCTTCTCGGCCGCGACGGCCGCGCCCTTGAGGAGCAGGTAGCCGACGACGACATCGCCGGAGGCCATCAGCAGGCGGGTGGTGTTGAGGCCCACCTTGTAGATGTTCTTGACGTCCTCGCCGGTCGCGGTGAGGTCGGTGATCATCGTGCCGACGATCGCCTCCAGGTCCACGGCCGCCTTGGCGAGCGAGTCCAGCGCGCCGGCCAGCTCCTCGTTGCCCTGGGCGCCGGCGAGGAACTTCTTGATCTCCTCGGAGAGGGCGTTCAGCGAGGCACCCTGGTCGCGGACGATCTTCCGGAAGAAGAAGTCCTGGCCCTGGATCGCCGTCGTGCCCTCGTACAGCGTGTCGATCTTGGCGTCACGGATGTACTGCTCGATCGGGTACTCCTGGAGGTACCCGGAGCCGCCGAAGGTCTGGAGCGACTGCGCCAGCTGCTCGTAGGACTTCTCGGAGCCGTAGCCCTTCACGATCGGGAGCAGCAGGTCGTTGAGGCCGTGCAGCGCCTTCGCGTCCTCGCCCGCGGCCTCCTTCTCCTGGATCGCGTCCTGGACGGTGGCGGTGTACAGCACCAGGGAGCGCATGCCCTCCGCGTACGCCTTCTGCGTCATGAGGGAGCGGCGCACGTCGGGGTGGTGCGTGATGGTGACCTTGGGGGCGGTCTTGTCCATGAACTGCGACAGGTCGGTGCCCTGGACGCGCTCCTTGGCGTACTCCAGCGCGTTCAGGTAGCCGGTCGACAGGGTCGCGATGGCCTTCGTGCCGACCATCATGCGGGCGAACTCGATGATGCGGAACATCTGGCGGATGCCGTCGTGCTTGTCGCCGATCAGCCAGCCCTTGGCGGGGTGCTGGTCGCCGAAGGTCATCTCGCAGGTGTTGGAGGCCTTGAGACCCATCTTGTGCTCGACGTTCGTCGCGTACACGCCGTTGCGCTCGCCCAGCTCGCCGGTGGTCCAGTCGAAGTGGAACTTCGGGACCATGAAGAGCGAGAGGCCCTTCGTGCCGGGACCGGCGCCCTCGGGGCGGGCCAGCACGTAATGGATGATGTTCTCGGACATGTCGTGCTCGCCCGAGGTGATGAAGCGCTTCACACCTTCGATGTGCCAGGAGCCGTCCTCCTGCTCGACGGCCTTCGTGCGGCCCGCGCCGACGTCGGAACCGGCGTCCGGCTCGGTCAGCACCATCGTCGAGCCCCACTGCTTCTCGACGGCGATCTCGGCGATCTTCTTCTGCGCCTCGTTGCCCTCCTCGAAGAGGATGCCGGCGAACGCCGGGCCCGAGCAGTACATCCAGATGGCCGGGTTCGAGCCGAGCAGCAGCTCCGCGTAGCCCCAGATCAGGGAGCGCGGCGAGGTGGTGCCGCCGATCTCCTCGGGCAGGCCGAGGCGCCAGTACTCGGAGTCCATGAACGCCTGGTACGACTTCTTGAAGGTCGCCGGGACCGGCGCGGTGTTGGTCTCCGGGTCGAAGACCGGCGGGTTGCGGTCGGCGTCGGCGAAGGAGACGGCCAGCTCGTTCTCCGCGAGGCGGTTGACCTCGTCGAGGATGCTCTTCGCCGTCTCGACGTCCATCTCGGCGAACGGGCCGGTGCCGTACGTCTTGTCGCGCCCGAGGACCTCGAAGAGGTTGAACTCGATGTCGCGGAGATTCGACTTGTAGTGCCCCATGGGAAGGCTCCGTAATCAATAGCAGTGGCGCGCAGCGCCCCGGGACGGGGTGTGGGCCGGGCGGGCGACGAGCTGGCGGTGCGTATATCAGCTGACCTGCACGATGATGCTACCCGTCAGTAATAAGACGCAACCCCTCAAGGCCCCGATGTGTCCGATTACTCTTTGCGCTATGTACGGCTACGACCAGAACCCGGGCGCACAGCAGCAGATGGGTGGCGGCTACGGCGAGCAGCCGCTGTATCCCGAACCCTCGCCGCCGTCCCTGGGTGACGCGGTGCGGGCCTTCACCACCGGCTCGCTGTCCGCCGAGGACTTCCAGCAGATCTTCGCGACGTCGAAGGTCTACTGCCCGCGCGGCGACAACCCCGGGTTCCTGGCGTTGCACAACACCCAGCAGCCGGTGATCCCGATGTTCACCACGCTCAAGGAGCTGCGGCTGTACGCGGGCAAGGAGTCCAAGTACTTCGTGATCACCGGGGCCGAGGTGATCGACCTGCTGCCGACCGGCTACGGCTTCGTCCTCGACATGGAGGGCGAGCACCGCATGGTCTTCGACGCGAAGGCCGTGGAGCAGATGGTCGACTTCGCGATGCGCCGCATGTACGGCTGAGATTCGATCCTTCACAAGGGGCCCGCACCGCTCGGTGCGGGCCCCTTGTGTTGCTCCGGACGGCTGAGGGAATGGATGACCCCTTGCTAGATGTTCACCATTCAACTAAATTGAAGGCAGAACGATCCCCGGAGGTGGCTCCCATGCCCGCAGTGACTGTCGAAAATCCGCTGACCCTGCCCAAGGTCGCCGCCCCGGGCGACGCAGCGGACCGTCCCGTGCTCGCCGTCACCACGGCGCCGAGCGGATTCGAGGGCGAAGGCTTCCCGGTTCGCCGGGCGTTCGCCGGTATCAACTACAAGCACCTCGACCCGTTCATCATGATGGACCAGATGGGCGAGGTGGAGTACGCGGCCGGTGAGCCGAAGGGCACCCCCTGGCACCCGCACCGCGGCTTCGAGACCGTCACGTACCTGATCGACGGAACCTTCGTCCACCAGGACTCCAACGGCGGCGGCGGCACCATCCGCAACGGCGACACCCAGTGGATGACCGCCGGTTCCGGTCTTCTGCACATCGAGGCCCCGCCGGAGTCCCTCGTGATGTCGGGCGGCCTCTTCCACGGCCTCCAGCTCTGGGTCAACCTGCCCAAGGCCGACAAGATGATGGCTCCCCGCTACCAGGACATCCGCGGCGGCCAGGTCCAGCTCCTCGCCTCCCCGGACGGCGGCGCGCTGCTCCGCGTCATCGCCGGTGAGCTCGACGGGCACGAGGGCCCCGGCATCACCCACACCCCGATCACGATGATCCATGCCACCGTGCGCCCCGGCGCCGAGGTGACCCTGCCGTGGCGCGAGGACTTCAACGGACTCGCGTACGTGCTGGCCGGCCGCGGCACCGTCGGCGCGGAGCGCCGCCCCGTCCACATGGGGCAGACCGCGGTCTTCGGCGCCGGTTCCGCGCTGACCGTCCGCGCGGACGAGAAGCAGGACGGCAACGCCCCGGACCTGGAGGTCGTGCTGCTCGGCGGCCGTCCGATCCGTGAGCCGATGGCGCACTACGGGCCGTTCGTGATGAACAGCCAGGCCGAACTGAAGCAGGCCTTCGAGGACTTCCAGGCCGGCCGCCTCGGCACGGTGCCCGCCGTCCACGGGATGTGACCGCCGCCGCGTGACGGACCGTCACCCGTACGGCCGCGCAGGCGGGACACGGCTCCCGCGCCGTGATCGGGTGGGAGGGTGCAGACCGACAAGCCCCTCCTGCCCGACGGCGCGCGCCGTGCCGCCGCCTGGTGCGGCGTGGTCCTCCTCGTCACCGGGGTCGCCGCAGTCGCCATCTGGCTGTGCATCATCCTCAAGACCGCGGTCACCCCCGTGCTGCTCGCGCTGCTCGGAACGGCGCTGCTCGGTCCGGTGCACCGCCGGCTGACCACCCGCGGACTGAAGCGCTCGCTCGCCGCGGGGCTCACCTGCGTACTGCTCGTCGCGGTGGTCGGCGGTGCCGGGTACATCGTCGTCACCGCGCTCGTCGACACCGGTGACCAGATCGTCCGGTCGCTGAAGGACACCGCCCAGTGGGTCGTCGACCACTTCGGGATCGGCAGGAACACCAATGTGGACGACCTCGCGTCCAACGCCCAGAAGCTCGTCGAGAAGTTCGGCGCGAGCGCCGCGGGCGGGCTCCTCTCCGGGCTCAGCCTGATCGGCTCGCTCATCGCCACCAGCGTCCTCGCCCTCCTGCTGACCTTCTTCTTCCTGCGCGACTCCGACCGGGCCGCGCAGCTCGCCCACTCGATCGCCCCGCGCGGTACGGGGGACCTGGTCGAGGCGATGGGGCGGCGGGCCTTCGAAGCCGTCGAGGGCTTCATGCGGGGCACCACGTTCATCGCGCTGATCGACGCCGTCTGCATCACCGTCGGCCTGCTGATCCTGCGGGTTCCCGGCGCGGTGGGGCTCGGTGCGCTGGTCTTCGTCGGCGCCTACATCCCCTACCTCGGGGCCTTCATCTCGGGCGCCGTCGCGGTGCTGGTGGCGCTCGCCGACCGGGGGGTCGTGATCGCGCTCTGGGCGCTGGGGGTCGTGCTCGCCGTGCAGGTGCTGGAGGGCCACGTCCTGCAGCCGGTGATCCAGAGCCGTACGGTGCAGATGCACCCCGCCATGATCATGATCGCGATCACCGCGGGCGCCAGCGTGGCCGGTCTGCTGGGCATGCTGCTCGCGGTCCCGCTCTGCGCGGCGGCCTTCGGTGTCCTCGGCGAGCTGCGCGGAGATCGCCCGGGGCCGCCGTCCGGGGGCGAACCGGCGGGCGGCACGTCCGGGCCCTGAGGCCCGGCTCAGCTCGCCGCCCCGGCAGCCGGCCCCGACTCGTACAGCTCGAACCAGATCGACTTCCCGGCCCCCTGCGGATCCACTCCCCACGCGTCGGCGAGCATCTCCATCAGCACCAGCCCCCGGCCGCTGGAGGCCATCTCCCCGGGACGCCGCTTGTGCGGCAGTTCGTCGCTGCCGTCGGACACCTCCACGCGCAGCCGCCGCTCGCCGTGCTCCCCCGTCGCCTGCGCGAGCATCAGCGCGTCCCCGTCCGTGTGGACGAGGACATTGGTGGCCATCTCGGAGATCATCAGCACCGCCGCGTCGACCTGCTCCGGATCCGCCCAGTCGTGCAGCAGGTCCCGCAGCTGCTGCCGGGCCGCCGCGATCCGTTCCGGCTGGGCCTGCGCGATGGTCAGGGCGGTGCGCCGCGGCGCCGGCTGCTTCCGGGTTCCCCCGTCGCGCCGGAGCAGGAGCAGCGCGATGTCGTCCTCGCGGCGGTCCGCCAGCGGGCCCGTCGTGTAGTGCGAGGTCGGCCCGTGCACCGCCTGCACGAGGGCGTCGGCGAGCTTCTCCAGGTCGGTCGTGTGCTGCTCCAGGACCGGCCGCAGCCTGTCCCAGCCGGAGAACATGTCGTGGCCGCCGGTCTCGATCAGCCCGTCCGTGCAGAGCATGATCGTTTCTCCGGGCTCCAGGGTGAGCCGGCTCGTCGGATAGTCGGCGTCCTCCTCGATGCCGAGCGGCAGTCCGCCCTCGGTCTGGCGGATCATCGCGGTCCCGTCGGCGGTGGTGACCACGGGGTCGGGATGGCCGGCCCGCGCGATGTCGAGCGTGCCGGACTCCGGGTCGACCTCCGCGTACAGGCAGGTGGCGAAGCGCGGCCCGGTCGTCGCCCCGTTCTCGTACGCGTCGGTGAGCCCGGAGAGGAAGCGCGAGGCGCGCGAGAGCACCGCGTCCGGGCGGTGCCCCTCGGAGGCGTACGCGCGCAGCGCGATCCGCAACTGGCCCATCAGCCCGGCGGCCCGCACGTCGTGGCCCTGGACGTCACCGATGACCAGGGCGATGCGGCCGTTGGGGAGCGGGATCATGTCGTACCAGTCGCCGCCGACCTGGAGCCCGCCGCCGGTCGGGATGTAGCGGGCGGCGACCGTCATCCCCGGGATGTCGGGGCCGAGCGTCGGCATCATCGAGCGCTGGAGCCCGAGCGACAGTTCCCGCTCGGTCTCGGCGACCCCGGCCCGGGTCAGTGCCTGCGCGAGCATCCGGGCCACGGTCGTCAGTACGGACCGCTCGTCCGGCGAGAACGACACCGGGTGCTTGAACCCCGCCATCCACGCGCCCATGGTGTGCCCCGCGACGATCAGCGGCAGGAAGGCCCAGGACCGGCGCCCGAAACGGCTGGCGAGCGGCCAGGTGACCGGGTAGCGGCGGCCGTAGTCCTCGGGCGACGGCAGATAGATCGCCCGCCCCGTCCGTACGACCTCGGCGGCCGGGTAGTCGGTCTCCAGCGGCATGTCGGTGAACGGGTCCTCGTCGCCGACGCTGTGTCCGTGGTGCCCGATGATCGTCAGCCGTTCGCCCGCGATGCCGAAGACCGCCAGGCCGTCCGGCGAGAAACCCGGCATGGAGAGCGAGGCGGCGACCCGCAGCACCTCCGCGGTCGACCTGGCCTCGGCCAGCGCCCGGCCCGCGTCCAGCAGGAAGGCCTCGCGGGAGCGGCGCCAGTCCCCGGTGATGGGGGCGTGCGCCCCGGTGGTGCCGGGCTGCGGCTCGGCGACTTCCTGAAGGGTGCCGACCAGTACGTAGTCCGCGCGGCTCGCCACCTCGACCGGGAGCGGCTTGGAGCGGCTGCGCACCGTGCGCAGCACCCGGCCGCTGCCGTCCACGATCCGCAGCCGGGCCTCGGCGAGGGTGCCCTCGGCGCGGGCGAGATTCACCACCCCGTAGATCTCGTTCCAGTCGACGGGGTGGAAACGGGAACGCACCGCGGACTCGCGGAAGACACCGGCCGTGGCGGGCAGCTCCAGCAGCCGGGCCGCCTCCGTATCGAGCGTGACGGTCCCGGCTGCGTTGTCCCAGCGCCACAGACCGGTCGCGGTCGCGGCCAGGATGTCCTCGGTGCGCATTGCCCCACTTTAAGAAGATCTGCTCCGCAAACGCCACTGAGGGGTGGCCTCTCCGACCTCCGGATGATCTTGAAATGTCAATGTCAATGATTCGGTGCGGGTGCGGGCGGTAGCCTGGGGTGGCTGAATCCACCCCGAACCGCGAAGACTGGATGAACGACGATGCATCGGTACAGGTCCCACACCTGCGGCGAGCTCCGCGCCTCTGACGTCGGCACCGACGTCCGACTGAGCGGCTGGCTGCACAATCGCCGAGACCTGGGTGGCATCCTCTTCATCGATCTGCGCGACCACTACGGTCTGGTGCAGCTCGTCGCCCGCCCCGGCACCCCCGGCAACGAGGCGCTGGCGAAGCTCACCAAGGAGACCGTCGTACGGATCGACGGCAAGGTCTCCGCGCGCGGCGCCGACAACGTGAACCCGGAGCTCCCGACCGGCGAGATCGAGATCGAGGTCACCGCGGTCGAGGTGCTGGGCGAGGCCGCCCCGCTGCCCTTCACGATCAACGCCGAGGACGGGGTCAACGAGGAGCGGCGCCTGGAGTACCGCTTCCTCGACCTGCGCCGCGAGCGCATGCACCGCAACATCATGCTGCGCTCGGCGGTCATCGCCGCCATCCGCGCCAAGATGGTGGCCCTCGGCTTCAACGAGATGGCGACCCCGATCCTCACCGCGACCTCTCCCGAGGGCGCCCGTGACTTCGTCGTCCCGTCCCGTCTGAACCCGGGCAAGTTCTACGCCCTGCCCCAGGCCCCGCAGCAGTTCAAGCAGCTGCTGATGATCTCCGGCTTCGACCGCTACTTCCAGATCGCGCCGTGCTTCCGCGACGAGGACGCCCGCGCGGACCGTTCGCCCGGCGAGTTCTACCAGCTCGACGTCGAGATGTCGTTCGTCGAGCAGGAGGACGTCTTCCGGCCGATCGAGAAGCTGATGACCGAGCTCTTCGAGGAGTTCGGCAACGGCCGCCACGTCACCTCGCCGTTCCCGCGCATCCCGTTCCGCGAGTCGATGCTGAAGTACGGCAACGACAAGCCCGACCTGCGCGCCAAGCTGGAACTGGTCGACATCTCCGACGTCTTCGCCGACTCGGAGTTCAAGGCGTTCGCCGGCAAGCACGTCCGCGCCCTCCCGGTCCCGGACACCGCGGGCCAGTCCCGGAAGTTCTTCGACGGCCTCGGCGACTACGCCGTCCAGCACGGCGCCAAGGGCCTGGCCTGGGTCCGCGTCGGCGAGGACGGCACGCTGGCGGGTCCGATCGCCAAGTTCCTCACCGAGACGGACATCAAGACCCTCACCGAGCGTCTCTCCCTCGTCCCCGGCCACGCCGTCTTCTTCGGCGCGGGCGAGTTCGACGAGGTCTCCAAGATCATGTCCGCCGTCCGCGTCGAGGCCGCCAAGCGCGCCGGCCACTTCGAGGAGGGCGTCTTCCGGTTCTGCTGGGTCGTCGACTTCCCGATGTACGAGAAGGACGAGGACACCGGCAAGATCGACTTCTCGCACAACCCCTTCTCGATGCCCCAGGGCGGCCTGAAGGACCTGGAGGAGAAGGACCCGCTGGACATCCTCGCCTGGCAGTACGACATCGTCTGCAACGGCATCGAGCTGTCCTCCGGCGCCATCCGTAACCATGAGCCCGAGCTGATGCTGAAGGCCTTCGAGATCGCCGGTTACGACCGCGAGACCGTCGAGCACGAGTTCGCGGGCATGCTCCGCGCCTTCCGCCTCGGCGCCCCGCCGCACGGTGGCATCGCCCCGGGCGTCGACCGCATCGTGATGCTGCTGGCCGACGAGCCCAACATCCGCGAGACGATCGCCTTCCCGCTCAACGGCAACGCCCAGGACCTGATGATGGGCGCTCCGACGGAGCTGGACGAGACCCGCCTGCGCGAGCTGAACATCCAGCTCCGCAAGCCGGCCGCGTCGGTGAAGGAAAAGGCGGACGCCAAGGACTCCGTGGCGAGGGACACCGGCGCGAAGTAAGCGTCACCGGTTCCGCTTCGGTTCCACGTGAAACATCCCCCGGCCGCCCCAGGCCGGGGGATGTTTCATGTCCGGGGCCGCCTCATGTCGCGTTCAGGGCCACCGTCGGGTGGAGACGGGAGGCGCGGATCGCCGGGTAGAGGCCCGCGACCACGCCGATCAGAAGCGTGGCGGCCAGGCCGCCCGCCAGGGACCAGGGCGGGACCACCGCCGTCCACCCCTGGACCCGTGCGAAGCCGTACGTCGTCGCCGCGCCCAGCAGCGCGCCGGTCGCCCCGCCCAGCGCCGACAGCAGCAGCGACTCGGTCAGGAACTGGAGCCGGATCGTGCCCCGGGTCGCGCCCAGCGAGCGGCGCAGGCCGATCTCCTGACGGCGCTCCAGTACGGAGATGACCATGGTGTTGGCGACGCCCACCCCGCCGACCAGGAGGGCCACCGCGCCCAGGCCGAGCATCAGGGTCGTCAGGCCCTCGTCGGTGGCGGCCTTGGCGGCCAGCGCGTCCGAGGGCCGGGAGACCTTGATGCCCGTCTCCCTGCCGGGGCTGATGGTGCGGGCCAGGATCGCCCGTACGTCCGCCACCGAGGCGTCCGTGGAGCGCTCGAAGACGGTGGTGGGGTGACCGTCGAAGTTGAAGTAGCGCTCGGCGGCGGGGAATCCGACCATGGCCACCCGGTCCAGGTTGGGGACCAGTTCGAGCGGTTCGAGGATGCCGACGACGGCCACGCGGGTGTCGTTCATCATGATCGTCTCGCCGGTACGGGTGACGCCGAGACGTTCCGCGGCCACCGCGCCGAGGACCGTCGTCGGGAGGCGTTCGCCGGCCGGGTTCAGCCAGGCGCCCTTGTCGACCTCACCGCCCAGCGCGGACAGCAGGTCGGTGCGGACCGCCTGGGCGGTGACGCCCGCGGTGCGCTCCTCGGGGACCACGTCGCTGCGGCGGATGCGGGCGTCGATGTCCGCGGTGGCCGTGGCGTGCTGGACCGGGCCGACGCGCTCGACCATCGCGACCGCGTTCTTGGGGAGCTTGATCTCCTGCCCCATGGCGTCCTTGCCCGCCTCGGCGGTGAGGAGGTTGGTGCCGAGGCGGTCGAGCCGGGCCATCAGGTCCGCGCGGCTCGACTCGGACAGCCCGACGACCGCGACCATGGTCGCGATACCGATGGCGATGCCGAGCGCCGAGAGCACCACACGCGCTCGCCGCGCGCGAAGGCCGACCGCACCGACGCGCAGGATGTCGCGGGGGGAGAGGCGGGCGGGCCTGAGGTCGTTCTTCATGGACCGGCCTCTTCCGTACGCGAGTCGATGTGCGTGCCGGACCGCGTGCCGGACCGCGTGCCGGACCGCGGGTCGATGTGCGTGCCGGACCGCAGGTCCGAGACGATCTCGCCGTCCCTGAAGCGGACCCGGCGCGGCAGCGAGTCCGCGATCTCGTTGTCGTGGGTGATCACGCAGATGGTGGTGCCGGACGCGTTCAGCTCGTGCAGCAGCTCCATGACGAGCTCGCCGGACGCGGTGTCCAGCGCCCCGGTCGGTTCGTCGGCCAGCAGCAGCCGGGGGTCTCCCACCAGGGCGCGGGCGATGGCCACGCGCTGCTTCTCGCCGCCGGACAGCTCGTTCGGCGTGTGCGAGCGGCGGTGGTCCAGCCGCACCTTGGCGAGCGCTTCGCGCGCACGCGTACGCCGTTCCTTCAGCGGGACGCCCGCGTACAGCAGCCCGTCGGCGACGTTGTCCACCGCGTCGCGCCCCGCCGCCAGGTGGAAGTGCTGGAACACGAAGCCGATGTGGCGGGCGCGCAGTGCGGAGAGCCGGGAGTCGGAGAGCTCGGACACGTCGTATCCGGCGATCCGGACGGTGCCCGTGGTGGGCTTGTCGAGGGTGCCCATGATGTTGAGCATCGTGGACTTGCCGGAGCCGGACGGGCCGACGACGGCGATCAGTTCGCCCTCCTCGACGGTGAGATCCACTCCGCGCAGGGCGTGGACGCCGCCGGGGTACGACTTGGTGGCGTCCCGCAGTTCGATCACCGGGGGCGGCGTCATGACTTCGCCACTCCGACCTTCAGGCCCTCGCGCACGTCCGGGCCGCTGACCTCGATCTGCCCGTCGGCGGTCATGCCCGTCTCCACCCGCACCATCCTCGACGTGGCGCCCTCGACGACCTGGAGGCCGTAGCCGCCGTTCTCGCCGCGCAGGGCGACGACCGCCTCGACGGGGACCGCGAGGACTCCCTTGTGCGCCTCGCTGACGAACTTCACGCTCGCCGACGCCCGGGTGTCCTCGCCGGACGCGGCGCCCGCCCCGCCGTCCAGGACGACCTCGACGGTGATGCCGTCCTCGGTGACCGGGTCGCCCCCGGACGCGGACGTCTCGGGGCGCACCGTCCCGGCGACCTTGCCGGCCACGGTCTTCCCGCTCGGCAGGGTGACCTCGACCCTGGTGTCCCGCGAGGTGAGCGCGCCATCGGTCTGGTCGAGCTGCGCCCGTACGACGGGCTTGGTGGAGGCGACCGTCAGGACCGGCCCGTCCGGGCCGACCTGGTCGGCGAGCGCCGCGTCGGCGGAGACCACCTTGACCGGGCCGGGCTGGAAGACGACGTCGCCCCTGCCGACCCTGCCGGTGGCTTCGCGGTTCAGGGACTTCTGCCACTGCTCGACGGCGGCCTCGGTGTCCTTGTCGTACCGGACGTCGACGTACAGCCGCGACCCGTACCCCAGGTCACGCAGATTGCGCTCCAGCTGGAGCACGTCGCTGCCCCGGTCGCCGGCCTTCATCTCGCGGAACATCGGGACCGGCCCGTAGAGGAGGGTGACGGGCTTGTCGTTCAGCTCGTACAGCGCCTGCCCCATGGTCAGCGTCCTCCCCTCGGAGGCGGCCACCGTGACGGTGCCCTCGACGGCGGACTTGACGGCCCGGCGCTGCGCGAAGTCGAGCCTGCCGTCGACCGTCTTGGACTGCACGAGGTCGGTGCGTACGACGGCCGCGGTGGCGGGCGGCAGGTCGCCGCCCCTCCCGGAGGTGCCCGCGTCGCCGCCGTCACCGAGGAACAGGACGCCCCCGGTGACGGCGGCGGCGACGGCCAGCGCGCCGAGCGCGACGAGGGCGGAGCGGCGTTTCACTGCATGCCCTCCACGCTGTCGATCAGCTTCGGCTGGCAGGCCTCGCGGGCCTTCTTGTACGACGGCGAATCGCGGTCGAGGACCGGGGACGCCGGGTTCGGGTCGCCGCCCGGCTGGGCGTTGCCGCCGCTCATGGTCGGGTTGGTGAACCGGGAGACGCCGTTGTCCCGCATGCACTTGGCGTGCGCGAGCATCGACTCGTAGGCCTTCTGCTGGTCGCGCTCGGGCTCGACGTCCATGACGGCCTGCATCTCGGGGACGCAGACCCGGTTCTTCCCGCCCTTGTACGCCTCGTTCTGGCCGGGCCGGGAGGCGATCTCCTCGACCTTCGTCCAGTCGAGGTACCCGCTGAGCTTGGGGTCGGGGAAGTCCTTGTAGCCGCCCTTGACGCGCATGCACTGGACGTACTTCATCTGGGCGTCGTAGAAGGCGCTCTTGCCCGCGGGCGGGGCGCTCGGCTTGTTCCCGTCCTTCCCGTCCTTCGCGGTCGGTGCGGCCGGTACGTCGGCGATGGCGTCGTCCTTCTTCGCCGCGCCCGCGCTGTCGTCACCGCCGCCGCAGGCGACGGAGAGGGCGAGCACGGGCAGGGCTACGAGGGCTGCCATGCGCAGCCGGGCGGTGGCGCGGGGGTTCGTGCGGGGATTCGTGCGCGGGTTCGTCCTGAGGAAGGTCATGCGACGCACGCTCGCCGCCGCAGATGATGGCCCGTCCATGGCCACATGATGGGAACGTAACAATGGCCCCGGCCTGCCCCTTCGCCCCGTGCACAGCAGACGGAAACGGTCCGGGCATGCCCATAATCGGCCCCATGCCGCATGTGTTGCTCATCGAGGACGACGCGTCCGTACGGGACGGGATGGAGCTCGTGCTGCGCCGGCACGGGTACGGCGTGGACACCGCCGCCACCGGCGAGCAGGCCCTCGCCCTGCTCGCCGGGGAGCGGGGCGCCCGGATCGAACTGGCGGTGCTGGACCTGATGCTGCCCGGCATGGACGGCTTCGAGGTGTGCCGCCGCATCCGCGCCCGCTCGGCGACCCTGCCGGTCATCATGCTGACCGCGCGCGGCGACGACCAGGACATCGTGACCGGTCTGGAGGCGGGCGCCGACGACTACGTCGTCAAGCCCGTCACCGCTCCCGTCCTGGAGGCCCGGATCCGGGCCGCGCTGCGGCGCGCGGAACCGTCCGGGCAGGCGCAGGGGGCCGACGCCGACCTCGCCGGGCTGGTGATCGACCGCGCCGGACTGACCGTCACCAAGCACGGCGTCCCGGTCCCGCTGCCGCCCACCGAGCTGCGGCTGCTGCTGGAGCTGTCGGCCTCCCCCTGCCGGGTCTTCAGTCGCGAGCAGCTCCTCGAATCCGTCTGGGACCACACCTTCCTGGGCGACTCCCGGCTGGTGGACGCCGCGGTCGGCCGGCTGCGGGCCAAGCTGGAGGACGTACCGGCCAAGCCCCGCTACGTCCAGACGGTGCGGGGCTTCGGCTACCGCTTCGGGCCGCTGTGAACCGTACGGACGCCGCTGTGAACCGTGCGGACAAGGACCGGCGCGGCGCCGCCCCGCGGAGGCGCTCGTGGCGCCTCGTCGGCGGGCTGCGCACCCGGCTCGTCGTCACCTTCGTCGTCGTCGCCCTCATCAGCGCGGTGACCGCGACCGCCCTCGCCTACCGGGACGCCCGCACCGCCGTCCTCCAGCGCACCCAGAACGCGGCCGTGAACGACTTCCGGGAGCGGGTCGGCGCGGTGGCCGCCGACTTCGACGTACCGCCCGACCAGCGGTCGCTGTCCCGGTTCGCGGCGAAGGTGTCGGAGGGCATCGGCGGGAAGATCGTGGTCGCCCGCTACCAGGACCTGTCCGCCGTCTCCGACTCGCTCGCCGACACCACGTCCCGGATCACCGTCGAGCTGCGCACCGCCGTGATGACCGGCGACGACGCCGAGTTCCAGCGGGTGCGGTGGCGGGGCGAGCCCTATCTGGTCGTCGGCATGCCCGTGACGTACGCCGACGGGGACCGCAGCACCTCCGGTCTGGAGGTCTACGCGATCACCGATCTGCGGGCCGAGCGCGACGACACGGCCGCCCTGCTGGACTCCGTGCGGGCGGGCATCGTGCCGGTGGTGCTGCTGGCCGCCGTCCTGGCCCTGCTGGCCGCGGGGTCGGTCCTGCGTCCGGTACGGAAGCTGGGCCGGGCCACCCGCGAGCTGGCGGCCGGAGACCTCGGCACCCGGGTCGCCGTCACCGGGCACGACGAACTCGCCGACCTGGCACGGACGTTCAACGAGACCGCCGACGCGCTCCAGGCCTCCGACACGGATCTGCGGGAGCAGGAGGCGAAGGCGCGCCGCTTCGTGGCGGACGTGTCGCACGAACTGCGCACGCCCCTCGCGGCGATGACGATGGTGGCGACGGTCCTGGAGGAGGACGCCGACCAGCTGCCGCCGGACGCGGCACGGGCGGCCCGCACCGTCGGCGCGGAGACGGCACGGCTGTCCCGGCTGGTCGAGGACCTGATGGAGATCTCCCGCTTCGACGCCAAGGCGGTACGGCTGAACGCGGCCGAGACCGACCTCGCCGACACCGTACGGGCGTCGCTGGCGCTGCGCGGCTGGACGGACCGGGTACGGACGGAGCTCGACGAGGGCGTACGGGCGGTGGTCGACCGGCGCCGGATCGACGTGATCGTCGCGAATCTGGTGGGCAACGCGCTGCGGCACGGCGCCCCGCCGGTCACCGTGACCCTCACGACGGCCCTCGCGGCGGACGGCGAGTGGGTGGTCCTGTCCGTCGCCGACCACGGCCCGGGACTGCCGCCGGAGGCGGGGGAGCGGGTCTTCGACCGGTTCTACAAGGCGGACACGGCCCGCACGCGCGGCGCGGCCGACGACAGCGGACAGGGCAGCGGCCTCGGCACGGCAATCGCACTGGAGAACGCCCGGCTGCACGGCGGCACGATCGAGGTGGCCGACGCGGCGGATGCGGCGGATGCGGCGGATGCCGCCGATGGGACGCGGCGCGGCGCGGTGTTCACACTGCGGCTGCCCCTGCGGCGTACGGGAGAGGACACGGAGTGAAGTTCCGACAGGGGATCGCGGTCGCCGCACTGGGGACCGCCCTCATGGGCTGCGGCGTCCAGCCGACCGGGGTGATAGGCGCGGGCGAGCCCGCGTCCGGGCTGACGCGCGGCATGCGGCTGTACTACGCGTCCGCCGACGGGCTGCGCGCGGTGCCCCTGATCGACAAGAAGGTCGACGACCTCAACGGCGTGCTGAAGCTGCTCGGCGCGACGCCGCCGCCCGCCGAGCAGGGCGGCGGGCTCACCTCCCTCGTCCACCTCGGCGGCTACTCGGTGACCGGTTCGGGCACCCGGGTCACGGTGCGCCTGGAGGGCCTCTACGGGGAGTCGGGGCGCGACCAGGCCACGGGCCAGCTGGTGTGCACGCTGGCGCGTGCCCAGTCCGTACTCGAACCGAAGGTCAGGACCGACGACGTCGAGGTCACCCTGCGACCCTCCGAGGGCGCCGCGCTGGGTCCCTACCGGTGCGCGGAGTTCCTCGACGGGTGAGTCGGGTCACCGGTTTCCGCACGGGACGACGGAGGCGACGAACCGTGAGATCCGGCCGCGCAAGGGCCGGTACGCGACTGCGGCCGGCACCGCCACCGATCCCTGACCCGTGATCAGACCTTCGTTCCCCCATGGCAGGAAGGCCCGGAACCTACACGCAAGGAGCGGCTCCGGGCCGCTTCGGCGCGCGTGTCCGGCGGACGGTACAGCCGTATGGCCCCCGTGCGGATTCGCGCTCGCGCGGCGCGGCGTTAACTGGGGTCGGCGGCAGGAGGCGTGACGGGGAGCTCGCCCGTGCTGCCGTCACCCCACCGATGCTGAGGAGTTCCCGTGTCCGTTTCCCGCCCGTCGGCCGTCCGGCGTCCCCCGTACGCCGTCCATGTCGGGGCCTGTGCCGCTGCGCTGCTGGCGCTCACCGCCTGCGGCGACACCTCCGGGACCGCCGCCCCCCGGAGCCCCGCCGTCCGGGCGAGCGCCACGGTCTCCTCCGGTGTCGCGGGCCCACCGGCCGAGCGGGCACGGAAACGGGCCGCCCCGGCGCCGCACGCACCGGTCGTCCGGCCGCGCGAGATCCCCGCGCTGGGGCCGAAGACCCGGGCCGCGATTCCGGCGGGCGCCAAACAGGTCTTCGTCGTCACCGGTGACGACTACGACTCCAGCCTGTCCACCGCGGTGCTCTACACCCGCGACAACCCGGCCCTGGGCTGGCTGCCCGTCACGACCCGCTGGCCGGCCCACAACGCGCTGAACGGCTGGACCGACGAGCACTGGGAGGGCGACCTCCGCACCCCGGTCGGGGTCTACGGGCTGACGTACGCGGGCGGCCTGTTCGGCCCTCCCGAAACGGCGTTCCCCTACGACCGGAACCCGATGTTCTCGGTGAGCGGCGAGGGTTTCGACGGGGAGCCGCTCGAAGGGTCCTTCGACTACGTCGTCGCCATCGACTACAACCGGACCCCCGGCGTCACCCCCCTGGACGGGGAACGTCCGCTCGGTCAGGAGCGCGGCGGCGGCATCTGGATCCACGTCGACCACGGCGGCCCGACCCAGGGCTGCATCTCGCTCCCCCTGGACCGGATGCGGGAACTCCTGAGCACCCTCGACCCGGCGAAGAAGCCGGTCGTCGTGATGGGGGACGCGGAGGCACTGGAGCGGTGAACGGGATACGGGCCGAAGGGCGGGACCGACACGCGGTCCCGCCCTTCGCCGTATGTGTGTCAGCGCTGCTTACGCCGGCTTCTCCTCCAGGCGCGGGAAGAGCACCGCGCCCTTCGTCACCGTCGTGCCCGCCGGGAGCCGGCCCCAGGTGCCCGCGTCCTGCACGCGCTGGTCGGCCAGCGCGCCCAGGGACTCCTCGGCGCCCAGCGACTCCCACAGCTTCTGGGAGGTCTCCGGCATCACGGCGTTCAGCAGGACCGCGACACCGCGCAGCGACTCGGCGGCCGTGTAGAGGATCGTCGCGAGGCGGGCCTGGCCCTCGGGGGAAGTGTCCTTGGCGACCTTCCAGGGCTCCTGCTCCGTGATGTAGCCGTTGACCTGCTTCACGAAGTCGAAGATCGCCAGGATGCCGGCCTGGAAGTCCAGCTCCTCGCCGATCTTCTCGTCGGCCGTGGCGACGGCCTTCGCCAGACCCTCCTGGACCGCCGTCTCGGCGTCACCCGACGCGGTGGCCGCCGGGAGCGCCCCGCCGAAGTACTTGCCGACCATGGCCGCGACGCGCGAGGCGAGGTTGCCGTAGTCGTTGGCGAGCTCGGAGGTGTAGCGGGCGGAGAAGTCCTCCCAGGAGAACGAGCCGTCGCTGCCGAACGCGATGGCGCGCAGGAAGTACCAGCGGTACGCGTCCACGCCGAAGTGCGAGGTCAGGTCCTGCGGCTTGATGCCCGTCAGGTTCGACTTCGACATCTTCTCGCCGCCGACCATCAGCCAGCCGTTGGCCGCGACCCGGCCCGGCAGCGGCAGACCCTGCGCCATCAGCATCGCGGGCCAGATCACCGCGTGGAAGCGGAGGATGTCCTTGCCCACCAGGTGCACGTTCGCGGGGAAGGTGCCGTCGAACTTCTCCTGGTTGGCGCCGTAGCCGACCGCCGTGGCGTAGTTCAGCAGGGCGTCGACCCACACGTAGATGACGTGCTTCTCGTCCCACGGCACCGGGACGCCCCAGTCGAAGGTCGAGCGGGAGATGGAGAGGTCCTGGAGGCCCTGCTTGACGAAGTTCACGACCTCGTTGCGGGCGGACTCGGGCTGGATGAAGCCCGGGTTGTTCGCGTAGAACTCCATCAGCTTCGGGCCGTAGG
Organism: Streptomyces sp. NPDC059832; assembly: GCF_042731715.1. Lineage (NCBI taxonomy): Bacteria > Bacillati > Actinomycetota > Actinomycetes > Kitasatosporales > Streptomycetaceae > Streptomyces > Streptomyces sp. NPDC059832. Next base: position 92,868 of record NZ_JBHWIY010000004.1, read on the forward strand.
CGCTCAGCTTGAAGAAGTAGTTCTCCTCCTTGAGGATCTCCACCGGCTTCTTGTGGATCGGGCACAGCTTGACGCCGTTCTCGTCCTCGACGAGGTCGCCGGGGAGCTTGTACTCCTCGCAGCCCACGCAGTAGGGGCCCTCGTAGCCGCCCTTGTAGATCTCACCCTTGTCGTACAGGTCCTGCACGAACTCCTGCACCCGGTCGGTGTGGCGCTTCTCCGTCGTACGGATGAAGTCGTCGTTCGCGATGTTCAGGTGCTCCCAGAGGGGCTTCCATGCCTCCTCGACGAGCTTGTCGCACCACTCCTGGGGCGTGACGTCGTTCGCCTCGGCAGTGCGCATGATCTTCTGACCGTGCTCGTCCGTGCCGGTGAGGTACCACACCTTCTCGCCGCGCTGGCGGTGCCAGCGCGTGAGCACGTCGCCTGCGACGGTCGTGTAGGCGTGGCCCAGGTGAGGAGCGTCGTTGACGTAGTAGATGGGGGTCGATACGTAGAAACTCTTCACGCCGTCGCCCCCTTGCTTCTCGGATCCAGTGGCCGCCATGGTCGAAATCCTAACGGCCTGCGGGAGATCAACTCACACCGATAAACCCGGCCACGGCCGTGGAGACCTTTGCGAAACATCCCTTCCCGTAACAAAGACGCATCCTGGGAGGGAGTGGACACGCGTGTACGAGGCAGGGGACATCACGATGCGGGTACTGGTCGCCGAGGACGAGGAAATCCTGGCGGAGCTGGTCGCCACCGGACTGCGGCGGGCCGGTTTCGCCGTCGACACGGTGTACAGCGGTGACGCCGCCCTCGCCTACCTGGGGCTGCACGACTACGACGTCGTCGTCCTCGACCGCGACCTGCCGCGGGTGCACGGCGACGACGTGGCGCGCGGCCTCGTCGCCTCCGGCTCCCGGACCAGGATCCTGATGCTCACCGCCGCCGGCTCCATGGAGGACCGGGTCGCCGGGCTCGACCTCGGCGCCGACGACTACCTGGGCAAACCGTTCGAGTTCCCCGAGCTGGTGTCGCGGGTACGGGCGCTGCGGCGGCGCAGTGCCCGCCCCGTACCGCCGCAGCTGGAGCGGCACGGCATCTGGCTCGACACCGTACGGCGCACCGCCTCGCGGGACGGGCGGGAGCTGGACCTCTCGCCGAAGGAGTTCTCGGTGCTCCAGCTGCTGCTGGAGGCCGACGGCGGGACCGTCAGCGCCGAGGAACTCCTGGAGCGGGCCTGGGACGCCAACGCCGATCCGTTCACCGGCGCCGTCCGTGTCTGCATGAGCAAGCTCCGCGGGAAGCTCGGGGAACCGGCGCTGATCCGTACGGTGCAGGGCGTGGGGTACGCCCTGTGAGGCGCCCGGCCCCGGTGCCGCACTCCAGGATCCGGACCCGGATCGCGCTCGTGTACGGCGGAGTGTTCCTGATCCTCGGCACGGCGCTGCTCGCCACCGTCAACCTGGCCTCCCGCGCCGGTACGGACTCCCAGGCGCGTGACATCGCCCGCACCGCCGCGGTGGTCCAGCCCGGCTACGCGGTGAACGGTCCGCTCGTCACCCGGCGGAGTCTCGGGCCGCCCACCGTCTACGACCTCACCGACCACGTCAGCGACGCGGCCGGGCATCAGCTGCTCGTGTGGTCCGCGGCCTCGCTGCTCGTCATGACGGCCTGCGCGGTCGCCGTGGGCTGGTGGACCGCGGGGCGGGTGCTGCGGCCCGTCCACGCCATGACCGCGAAGGCGCGCCGGCTCTCCGAGCACAATCTGCACGAGCGGATCGCGTCCAGCGGCCCCGACGACGAGCTGAAGGAGCTCGGCGAGACGCTCGACGCGCTGCTGGCCCGGCTGGAGAAGGCGTTCGACAGCCAGCGGCGGTTCATCGCCAACGCCTCCCACGAGCTGCGGACCCCGCTCGCCACCCAGCGGGCCGCGATCCAGATCGGTCTGGACGACCCGACCCCGGAGGATCTCGTACGGACCCGGCAGACGCTCCTGGACAACAACCGGCGCAGCGAGCGGCTCATAGAGGGGCTGCTGGTCCTGGCGCGCAGCGAGCGCGGGCTCGCGGAGGGCGAGCGGGAGACGGTGGATCTCGCGCAGGTGGTGGCGGAGGAGGCGGCCCGGCACCCGGGCGTGCGGGCCGATACGCACTTCTGCACGGTGCGGGGGAACCGGATGCTGCTCGCGCAGCTGGTGGCGAATCTGCTGGCCAACGCCGTCACGTACAACGTGCCGGACGGGACGGTGGACGTGTCACTGGTGACGGCCGGTGGCGGGGCGCTGCTGGAGGTGCGCAACACCGGGCCCGTGGTGGACGCGGCGGACATCCCCGGGCTGTTCGAGCCGTTCCGGCGGGGCGAGGGCAAGGACCGGATGGGGCGCGGGTCGGGGCTCGGCCTCTCGATCGTGCGCTCCATCGCCGTCGCGCACGGCGGTACGGTCACGGCGGTGCCGGGCCCCGGGGGCGGGCTCGCCGTGACCGTACGTCTGCCGGTGGATCAGGCGTCGGCCGGGGTGTCGCGGGCCGCGATCCACGCGGGGAGCGCGGCGAGGACCTCGCGGTAGAACGTGGTGTCCGCGACCTCCCGGGGCGCGGGGCCCGCGTGGAAGAACCCGGCGTTCGGGGCGTCCAGCTTGCGCAGGAAGTCGAAGCCCTTGGCGTCCTCGTCGCCGAACGCGACGAACTGGAAGAACAGCGGCAGCCGCGCCGCGTCGGCCAGCGCCTGCTTGGCGGCCTGCTTGGCGTCCGGCGGGCCGTCCGTCTGGAAGATCACCAGGGCGGGGCCGGTCGCCTCCGACTTCTCGTAGTGCGCGACGACCTCTTCGACGGCGCACTGGTAGTTCGTACGGCCGAGGCGGCCGAGGCCCGCGTTCAGCTCGTCGATCCGGCCCTCGTGGTCGGCGAGGCCGACCGTGCCGGTGCCGTCGATCTCCGTCGAGAAGAAGACGACGGGGACGGTCGCGTTCTCGTCCAGGTGCGCGGCGAGCGCCACGGTGCGGTCGCCCAGGTGCTGGGCGCTGCCGTCCTTGTAGAACGGCCGCATGGAGCCGGAGCGGTCGAGGACCAGGTAGACGGTGGCGCGCAGCCCGGTCAGCCCGTGCGCCTTCAGCCCGGCCTGGGCAGCCTTGTACGAGTCGACGAGCCCGGGGGCGCGCGACTTGACCCGGGCGAGGGTGAGCGCGGGCTTGGGGGCGGGGGCGGTGGCGGGGGTGGACGCCGGGGCCGGGGTCGCCTCGGGGGTGGGCTCGGGCGCGGGCTCGGCCTGCGCCTCGGGCTCGGCGGGGGCCTCGACCTCGGCTTCGGCCTTTACCGGCTCGGGCTTCGGTTCCGGCTCGGGAGCGGGCTCGGGGGTGGGTTCGGCCTGCGCCTCGGGCTCGGCGGGGGCCTCGACCTCGGCTTCGACCTCGGCCTTTACCGGCTCCGGTTCCGGCTCGGCCTCAGCGGCCACGGGCTCGTCCTTGGCCACCGTCTCCGTCTCCGGCTCCGCCTTCGCGACGACCGGCTCGGCCTCGGCGGGAGCCTCCACCTCGGCGGGAGCCTCGACGACCTCCGCAGCCTCGACGGCGTCCGCAGCCTTCGGCTCCGCAGCCTCGACGACCTCCGCAGCCTTCGGCTCCGCAGCCTCGGCGGCCTCCGGCTCCGGCGCTGTCTCCGCGGCCTTGACGGTCTCCGTCGACTCCGGCTTCGGGGCCGAACCCTGCGACGGGACCGTGGAGAGGGACGCCTTGTCGAAGGCGGCTGCCACCAGGTCCGAGGCCAGACCGCTGTTGTCGGCGGACCGGGGAGAGGCGGGGGCCGGTACCGAAGCCCTGGTGGCCGGGGCGGTTTCGAGCACCGGGGCCGGCTCGTCCGCCGTCACCGTCTCGGTCTCCGTCGCCGTGGCCGGCTCCGACTCCGCGGGCGCGGTGCGTTCGGTCTGGGGCGGGACCGTGGCCGTCGGCGCGTCCTGCTCCGCGCGGTCGCGGCCGAACACCTTGCGCAGCAAGCTCCGAATGCCCATGGGCGAGGCCTTTCGCGTGAGTTGGGTGCGAGAAATGTCCGACCTGTGGGAATTGATCCCTGGCCAGGACGGATACGTAAGGTTAGCGGCCGGATCCAGCCCTTCGGTGGCGCGGCCCGCCCGTGTGGGAACTGAGACCGGCTGATCCCTGGACGAGTCCTGTGCGCATGCCGTGCGGGCCTGATGCGCGTCGCTCAAGTGTGTCCCCTCGGTTCTGAGTTGCCTTGTTGGCGTGGGTGGCCGGCTCACAGGCATCAACGCAGTTCTGCCGTAGGTGGCGTGAAGGCGCGCAGATGAAGGAGCCGTCCGGTTCGGATGGCGGAGGGGTGGCCAAAGGGACCATCTGGTCACGCCGGTGGTGCGGATATGAATAACTGATGGGCAATAGCTGCCAGTTCTGATCTTGCCGTACGTATGGGCGGGCGGTGGTCATACGGTCGGATGTCTGCAGCTTCGCGCGAGCCGGCTCACCGGACCTGACCCGGAGCGTGCACCGCACTACAGTCGGATGCATGGTTTCCGGTGAGGCTCCGCAGGCGGAGGGCAGCGTTCGGGTCGATGTCTGGATCTGGTCGGTCCGGCTGACGAAGACCCGTTCGCAGGCCGCTGCCGCCTGCCGCGCGGGTCATGTGAAGGTCGCCGGCGAGCGCGCCAAGCCCGCCCAGGCGTTGCGCGTCGGCGACGAGGTGCGGCTCCGGCACGCCGGCCGCGACCGGATCGTGGTCGTGTCGAAGATCGTCAAGAAGAGGGTCGGCCCTCCGGTGGCGGCGGAGTGCTTCATGGACAACAGTCCGCCGCCACCGCCGCGCGAGGCGGCGATCCAGGTTCCGGTACGGGACCGGGGCGCGGGGCGGCCGACGAAGCGGGACCGGCGCGAGATGGAGCGGCTGCGCGGGGCCGACCCCACGGGCACGGGCTGACGGCCCCACGGAGTGACGGCTACGGCTGGGGTGACGCGATGGCCCTGGCCGCCGCCACCTCCTGGCGCAGCGGGGCCAGTACGCCTTCCTCGTCGCCCGGGAGTTCGGTGCGCACCTCCACCAGGACCTCGCTCGCCCGTATCCCGTCGGCCAGCTCCCGCAGCTGCCGCCGGACCTCCGTGACCTCCGCCGGCGGCGGCTCGGGTGCTCCGTGGTTGACCCGGACCCGGGCCGCCGTCGTCGCGTCCACGATGCGTTCGACGGCGACGACCAGCGGCCACCAGGCGGCGGCCCGGGTGCCGACCGGGGGCGGCTCCGTCAGGGCGCGCTGGAATTCGGAACGTACGACCGACAGATCGCGGTAGATCCGGCGCCGGGCCCGCACCCGTTCCGCGTGGTCGCCGGAGCGGCCCGGCTCGAAGGCGTACGCCACGTAGTCGGCGGTGTCCGTCACCGCGTCCGCGAGCCGGTGGCCGATCCGTACGTGCCAGCTCTCCGGCCACAGCAGATAGCCCGCCACCAGCACGATCGCGCAGCCGATCAGGCTGTCCAGGAAGCGCGGCCAGACCAGATGGAAGCCCTGGTGGTTCAGCAGGTCGGACAGGAGCAGGATCACCGGGGTGATGGCCGCGGTCTGGAAGGCGTAGCCCTTCGCGGTGAGCGCCGGGATCAGCGCGGCGAGCACCACCATCACCGGCACGTCCCACCAGCCGATCGGCACCGCGGCGAGCACCGGTGCGGCGATCACGAGACCGGCCGCGGTGCCCACCGAACGCAGTACGGCCCGCGAGAACACCGAGCCGAAGTCGGGCTTGAGGACGAACGTGACGGTCAGCGCGACCCAGTAGGAGCGCGACACCGGGATCAGCGAGGTCAGCGCCTGGGCCAGGCCGATGCAGAGGGCCAGGCGCAGCCCGTACCGCCACGAGGCCCCGGAGAGCAGTACGTCGCGGGTGGCCCGCCGGATCCGTACCCCGAGGACGGCGGGGCGGCCGAGCCGGTCGTCGACGTTGTACGGGTCGGGGTCGGCCTTGTGCACGACGACCGCCGCGTGCCGCAGGGCGCTGTCCACCGCCCGGGTGGCGGGCGAGTCCGGTGCGGGCAGGGTGAGTTCGGGGCGGCCGGTGCGGCTCTCCTCGACGGCGGCGGCCAGTTCGCGTACCGCCGCCGGGATCTCGTCCGGGAGCGTGAGCCGGCGCACATGGACGGCGGGTGCCGCTTCGACGAGCGGGATGACGACATTGAGCTGGGCGAGCAGCCGCACCATGGCGTTGCTGCGGCCGTGGTAGCGGGCCCGGCGGGCCAGGATCAGGTCGTAGGAGGTGTTGAGGGACTGGGTGACGGCGTGGCGCTGTTCCTCGTACGCGTCGCTGCCCGCGGCGGCGAGCAGGTCGGCGACCGCGAGATAGGTGCCCGCGACCGCGACCCGCTCCGGAAGCTTCCGTCGCAGCGGCCAGGCCAGCAGGGTCAGGGCGAGGACGAACAGACCGCCGACCGTGAGCAGCAGCGGCGCCACCCACCAGGGTTGCGGCATCGGGAGTCCGGCGCCGACCACCGCGTTGAGCAGGAGCAGCAGCCCGGACACGGAGGCGACGGCGCCGATCGTCGACATCATTCCGGAGACCAGGCCGACCAGGGTCAGCGCGGCGACGGCCGCCCAGCCGGTTCCGTACACCAGCGTGCCGAGCATGATGCCGAGCGCGCCGAAGAGCTGCGGTACGGCGATGTTGAGGATGCGCATCCGGTACGCGTCGGCGGTGTCGCCGATGACGCCGGAGAGCGCGCCCATGGAGACGAGCGCGCCGTACGCCGGCCGGTCCAGCGCGAAGCCGACGGCGAGCGGTGCGGCCAGGGAGACGGAGGCACGCAGGACCGCCGCCCAGGCGATGGGCGTGGACGACTGCGGGCGCAGTCCGCTGAGCAGCCAGGGGGGTGGCGTCGCGCGCCGCCGTCCGGATGCGGCCTCCGTGTCGGTCAACGCGTCCCCCTGAGTCGTGCGGTCAGCTGCGGTAGCCCTCGACCTCGTCGGCGGGCCGGACCTCCGCCGTGGACGGATCCTCGCCGAACTCGCTCAGTGCACGGCGCTGTCGCAGCAGGTCCCAGCACTGGTCGAGCCGTACCTCAACGGTACGCAGCCGTGACTTCTCGTCCGCGCTCAGGCCCATCTCCCGGGTGGAGCGGTCGCGCAGGCTCCGTTCCTCGGAGATGAGCCCGCCGATGTCGTCGATGATGTCGCGTTCCCGGTCGTCCATGACGTCTCGTCTCCTTCGGGGGAGGGGCAAGCGGTGTAGGGGCGGGGGCTCAGAGCACGATGACGGTCTTGCCGCGTGCGCCGCCCGTCCGGTTCCGGTCGAGGGCCTGGGGTGCTTTCTCCAGCGGGAGTTCGATGTCGATGGGCACCCGCAGCACACCTTCGGCGGCGCCCGCGGCCAGCACGTCGAGCAGGACCGGGGTGGGTTCGAGCCGGAAGTCGATGCCGGTCACGCCCGCGGGCAGGGCGGCGCCGACGGCGACGCCCCGGGTGGTGAGGGCGATGCCGCCGTCGCGTACCAGGGCGGCACGGGCGGCGAAGGAGTCCGGGGTGGTGGAGACCAGGTCGACCAGTGCGTCGACGCCGTCCGGGCAGCTCTCCCGTACCGCCGCTTCGAGCGGGCGGTCGGTGACGTCGATCGTGACGGCGGCGCCCAGCTCCGTCATCCGCCTGCGCTCGTCGCCGCGCACGGCGGCGATCACGCGTATGTCGCGGGCCGAGGCGAGCTGGGTCAGATAGCTGCCGACGCCGCCCGCCGCACCGACGACGAGCAGGCTCTCGTGGCCGCGGAACACCGCGATCTCCAGGATCTGGGCGGCCGTCATCCCGGCGGAGGGCAGCGCGGCGGCGGCCCGGAGGGGGAGGCCGGGCGGGACGACGGTGATGGCGGAGTCCTGGGGCACGGACACGTAGTCGCAGTACGTGCCGCCCCCGGCCGCGTTCGGCCGGGCGACCCGGCCGAAGACCTGGTCGCCGACCCGGAAACGGTTGTCGCCGCTGCCGATCATGTCCACCCGGCCCGCGAAGTCCACGCCGATGACCATCGGGAACACGCGCGGGGCCGGTCCGTCGTCCGGGGACCCCTGTGCGGCCTGCCAGTCGGACGGATTGAGCGCGGCGTACTCGATTTTGACCCGTACCTCTCCGGCTTCCGGCTCGGGCTTGGGTATCTCCACCAGTGCGGGGTCGGCCCGGAACGCGCCGACGGCTATGGCTCGCATGCGGAAGACCTCTCAGTCGCCCCCGATCCGGCAGTCATGAGATCCACTCTTCCCCGGCCCGCCCACCGCCGCACGTCGAGCCCGGGGCGGGCCGTCCCCGGCCCGCCCGCAGCCGTACGAGCCCCGCGCACAGCGCCACCGCCAGCCCCGCGGCGCACACGATCCACACCGTCGTGCGCAGCGAGCCCGTCAGCGCGTCGTACACCGCCGCCGCCCCCGCTGTCTCGCTGTCCGGCACCTCGGACAGCACCCGGCCGCGGGTGTACGCGATCACCGCGCGCAGCACGAGCGCCCCGAGCGCGAGGCCGAGCCCGGCCAGGGCGGTGGCGGAGAGCGCGGCGAGCCCGGAGCGCCTGAGCCCCGGGCCGCCGCCGCGCGCCCAGGCCACGACCACGGCCAGGACGGCGACCACGAGCGTGCCCACGGCGGGCCAGATGCTGCCGGTCCGCAGCAGGCGGAAGGTCTGGCGCAGCTGGTCGGCGCGGCCGGCGGAGATGAGCGTGATGTCGGTGTGCTGGACCGGGATCCGGTCGGCGAACGGCACCCCGTTCTCCGCCAGATTCTGTTTGACCCGCTCGGTCACGGGCGCCAGATCGATGGTCACGGCCTCGCCGGTGTTGCCGTTCAGGGCGGCGGTGACGGCCTGGTGGGCGGTGCGGTTGGCGGCGATCCACGCGTCCTGGAAGGCGTCGGTGGTGGTGAAGGACAGGACCGCCTGGCGCAGGAAGTCCCGCACGGTGTTCTGGAGCGGCCCGGCGTCGATCTGCTTCATCGCGCCGTCGGTGATGAGGTCGGTGACGGTGCTCTGCACATCGGGGTCGGAGGCGAGCGGGGCCACCGCGGCGACGTAACGGTCCGTGTTGTCGATCTCCAGATCCACCCAGGCGGACAGCGCGCCGACCGGGACGAGGACGGCGAGCAGCGCCACCAGCACCACCGAGAGACCCGCCGAGAGATACGTCCGCACCCTCCCAGGGAATCCCGCGGACGGGCGGCGCGCCCCGGGTTGTGGGCCATCCGAGTTGCCGGGCGGCGCGGCCGGGTGTGCCCTGGAAGGAAACAGGGGCGACGGAAGGAGAACTCCGCCATGTCCACACACGCAGCAATGCCGACCCGCGGACGGACCGGGCCGAGGGCACACGCCCGCGGGCACAGCGCGCTCTCCTGGGCGGCACCCGTCACGCTGGGTGCCGCGTACGGCCTCTACGCCTCGTTCATCCTCCGCAACAACGGCGCGAGCGGCGGCCGGCAGTTCTGGTACGGCCTGATCACCGCGGCGGTGCTCGCCGCCCTGTGCTTCGCGCTGGGCCGGATCCAGCACGCCCTGCTGCCCCTGGTACGGGCGGTGGCCTACGGCGCGCTGACGGCGGCGGCGATCGGCCTGCTGGTCGGGCTGACCGATTCGAGCGTGTTGCGGTCCTCGGCGCTGGGACTGGCGGTCGGCCTCGGCATGTTCATCACCACCTTCTACATCTTCTACACGCACGAGGACATCCGCCCCCGTGCGTGAACCCGGGCGGCACGCACCCGCACGTGCCGCCCGACGACCTGTCGCGCCCCGCTGTCAGCCGTTCGCCGGCGGCGGGGCGCACGACATCACCGCGTGCACCGTGGTGGCCCGGGTCAGGTCCGCCACCACCCGGCCCGCGTCGGTCCTGAGCGTCATCCGGCCCCCGTGGGTGCGCTGCGGTTCCCCGCAGACCGTTCCGGCGGGGGTGGTGACCGAGACGCGGGGGCCCTCCTTCGACGGCCCGTACCAGGTGATCCCCACGGCCGCGATGAGCAACGCGGCACAGCAGAGAGTGAACGGCACGCCCCGTGCGAGGGCCTGGGCGGCGCGCAGCGCCTCGGTGTGGTCCTCGGCGACGTGGTCGACCCGGAACGCGCCGGTGTCGACCGCTGCCGCCGGACGGCCGTGGGCGGCGCGCAGCAGCGACAGGCTCCCCGCGGCGCCGCAGAGGAGCGCGAGGAGCAGCACGAGGCCGACGGCGACGGCGTACGGGGCGGCGAGCGAGCCGATGTCGCTGCGACCCCGGAGGAGGCCGAATCCGACCAGCCCGGCCAGGAGCGCGGCGAGGCCGTTGCGCCAGGCCAGCGCCGACTCCCGGACCCGGGGAAGCTCCCGGCGCAGCAGGGCGCGGTGATGGCGGGCCGCGAGCCGGTCGACCGGGACCCCGGCCGGTCCCGGTACGGCACGCCAGGTCATCTCCGCTCCCTCTCCAGCAGGATGTTCCAGTACGCCCCGCAGCCCTCCTCGTCGCCGGGCCGGCCGGGATGCTCGGTCGTGCAGACGCAGAGCACCGGCACCGGGACGAGCCCCGTGCCGGTGCGCCGGGGCCGGCCGGTGCGCGGCGCGGCCCGGACGACGGAACGCGTCCAGGTGTAGACCGTCGCGCAGTGGCAGCGCGGGCAGGTGCCGGTCAGGACGGCTCCGTCCCCGGTGGCTTCGATGCGCAGGCCGGCGGTGTACGAGGCGGGATAGCCGGGCTCCGTGACCTCTTCGTACGGGAGGGCGGACGCACGCCCCGTACGAGCGGGGTCCGTCGGGGGGTTTCGCGTGGGCGGGGCGGGCTCGGGCATGAGGCGTCTCCCGTGGGCGGGGCGGCGGACGGCGGTGGCTCGCGTCCGGTTTCCGATGCTGCCAGAAGGCCGGGCCCTGTTCGGGCGCGGAGGCTTCGGCGCGGTACGCCGGCGGCGGTGCGTCGGGGCCGTGCCGCCGCCCGGTGCCGGAATCGCCGCTGGCCGGAGGGTTGTTGTCCGATTTCGGGTCGATTACGGGACGTATTCCGGCGGCTGCCGCGAAACGGTCCTGGCGACTGGCGCCCGTGGGCATCATGTCCGCAACAGGGCCCCGCATCGACTCGGGGGGCGCCGTGACTGCCCGAACGGGCGGCGGGAGGAGGGGTGTTGAACGACACCGACGACGCCGGGCTGCGGGAGCGGGCGGCCGACGCGATCCGCCGGACGGCGGGAGCGCGGGCACTGCCCGCGGCGGTCGCCGCGCCGACCGGCCCGCAGGGAGCGGAACGTGACGCGCTGATATCCGAACTGCGGTCTCTGGGAGCGGAGTTCGAACGGGACCTGCCGGGCGATCCGCTGGGGCAGGCGGTGACGGCCCGGCTCGGGACGCTGACCGGCTCGCGGTGGGCGGCCGACGGGGAGGAGTCCGACCGGCACGAGGCGATACGTCTGCTGCGTGGGGCCCGTGCGTCCGGTCTCCTCGCACCGGACGACCACCTGGGGGCCGCGCGCGAACTCGTCGCCCTGCTGCTGGGCCCGGCGGTGCGCGTCGATCCGGGCCGCTTCGACAGCGCGATCGGCTTGGACGGGTTCTCGCTGCTGATGCAGATCGGCAAGCCCGAGAAGCTCGGCGGTGCAGGCGTCATCGAAGCCCTTCCCGAAATCCAGCAGCTGGTGGAGGAGATCGGCGGAGCCGCGCCCCCCGTCCTCCAGGGCCTCTCGATGATGAGCGCGTACGCCGAGGCGCTGAACGGGGGCGATGCCCGGGGAGTGGCGGCCATGTGCGAGCAGATGCTCGCCGGTGACCTCGGCTCGATGATGCCCTCCGGCCCGTTGGGCTCCGTCGCGCGGACGCTGATGCCGCTGGTCAGATCCAGCGCGCCGGGGTCGGCCGGCGAGGGTCCGGCATCGGACGCGACGGACCTGGCGGGCGAGGAACCGGCATCGGACGCGACGGGCCTGGCGGGCGAGGAACCGGCCGCCGTGGGCGGCGGCCCGGCGGCGCAGGACGGGCGTGTGTCGGCCCTGCCGGAACTGGCTAGGGCCGTCTCCGCCCTGTCGGCACCGGATTCGGACGACAACATGCGCGACATCGTGGCCCTGCTCGCCGAGATGAACCGGCCGGGTGTGCTCGCACCGGACGAATTCGCCGAGCTGCTGACCAGGCTGGGTGACCCCGGGCAGGGGGCGGAGCCCGGTGACCAGTTCCTGTCCGCACTCGGCGCGATGGGGCTCGGAATCCGCACCGGCCGTCCGGAGGAATTCCAGGAGGCGCTGCGGCTGATGCGCGAGGCCGCCGCGGCGGCGGGTCCGGACGACAAGATGGCCTGGATGGCGCGGAGCATGCTGCCCGGTGCCCTGGTCGGCGCCATGCTGGTCGGCGGGAGCCTCCAGGACCTGGAGGAGGCGCAGGCGATTCTGGAGGATCTCCTGACCCCCGGCGAGGGGCTGTCGGCCGATGCTCTGCCCGAACTGGCGGGCTTGAGCGAAGCATTGATGATCAATCAGTGTCTGCGGATCCACATGCGGGCGACCGGGGCGGGCGAGGCCGGCGATACGGAGACACTCGAAGCGCTGGTGGGAGAACTCCTCGACATCCTGGACGCCTGTGAGGACACCGAGTGGTCGTTCCTCCCGCTCTACGAGCTGGGCGTGGTCCATCTCTCCCTCGCTTGGCTCACCGGCAGCATCGACTCGCTGCGCAGTGCGGTGCACTACCAGGAACAGGCGCTGACGAGCCCGGACGTACCACTGCTGGCACGGACGATGCTCGACATGAGCTGGGCGCCGCTGCTGACCTTCAGCTCCTTCCTCGAACCCTCCGTCGACCGTATCCAGGAAGGCATCCGGCGGACCCGGGCGACCTTGCTGGGTGCGCCCGTCATGGTCGACCAGCGGGTGCGGGCACGGCAGGCGATCGGACTGGCCCTCGACGCGGTGTACGGCATGACCGGTGATCCGTCCGTCCTGGACGAGATGATCACCGAGCTGGAGTGCACCGAGGAGGAGCTGACGGGGGTGAGCGGGGGGTCGGCCGCCGCCATGCACTGGCAGCTGGCCGACGCGTACGGGCGGCGAGCCGCCCACGGAGGGGACGACCTGGTCAGGGCGGTCGAGAGCGCCCGGCACTCGCTCCGCACCATCGCCGACGACGTCCTGCTCCAGCAGGGCGTCCAGCACGGCCTCCAGGTCGCCAGGACCGGTGCCAGCTGCGCGCTGGCCGCCGCCGGCTGGGCGGTCGGTGCCGGGCGGCCCGCGGACGCGGTGGCCTGTCTGGAGGAGGGACGGGCCCTGGTTCTCGGAGCGGCGGCGGTCTCGGCCACGGTCGCCGAACGGCTGGCGGAGCGCGGCGAGCACGAACTGGCCGACAGGTGGCGCCGGGAGACCTCCCGGAGAACCACCGGCCCCCGCGCGGGAGGCAGCCGGTCGGAGCTGGCGGAGATCGTGCTGGGCGCGTCGTTCGGCAGCCCGGAACTGCCGAGCGCCCTGCGTCGCCGGGCCCTGGAACTGCTGCGCCCCGCCGGCGGGGAGGACGCCCCCGGGCGGATTCCCGCCGTGTCCGAGCTGGTCGCCGCCGCCGGGCGCGCGGGGATCGACGCGTTGGTGTACCTCCTGCCGGGGCAGGGAGGCGCGGACGGCTCCGCCGTGCTGCTGGTCCCGGGGCAGCCGCCCCGGTCGCTGCCCCTGCCCGGTCTGTCGGCCGAGGGCCGGGCCCCGCTCGACGGCTATCTGGACGCCGCGGCCCAGCACGCCACGGCCCGGCGGGGACAGCAGCGCTGGGAGGCCGCACTGGACGCGCTGTGCGCCTGGGCGGGCGAGGCCGTGATGGCCCCCGTCCTCGACGAACTCGCGCTGTGGGAAAGGGGACTGGCGGAGTCGGGCCTGGCGGGCGGCCCCGCGACGCACCCCTTGCCGCAACCGGTCCGGCTGACCCTGATCGCCTGCGGGAACCTCGGTGTGGTGCCCTGGCAGGCGGCCCTGCTCACGGTCCCCCCGGCACCCGGGCACGGCCCGGCGCCGGACGGCAGGCCCGCCACGGTACGGGCGTGTGAGCTGGCCGTCCTCTCGTACGCCGCGTCCGGACGGGAGTTCGCACGGTCGGCCGGCCGGGCACGACTGCCGGCCGCCCTGGGACAGGCGCTGGTGTGCGTTCCCGGCTGGGACCTGGACTGTGCCGAGGACGAGATTCTGGCCCTGGTCGACACCTACTACCCGGACGCCGCCCTGTACGGAACCCTGATGACCCGCGACCTGACTCCGGAACCGCCCGAGGGCACCCCGGAGGAAGTGCTGGCGCTGCTGGGGGCGGGGCCCGGACGGGACACCGGGCGCGTCGCCCTCGTACACCTGGCCTGCCACGGGGTGGCGGGTTCCGACCCCACCGCCTCCGCGCTGGAACTCGGCTGGCCGCAGGGTACGGAACCGGAGGCGGGCAGACTCACGGTCACCGCGCTGCTGGACACACCGTTCGACCGTACGGAGGGGGCGGGCGGCCCCCTGGTCGTGCTCAGCGCCTGCGAGACGGACCTCAGCGCCCGCGACCACGACGAGGCGCTGACACTGACCACGGCCCTGGCGCACCGGCTGGCCGCCGACGTGGTGGGCTCCCGCTGGACCGTCCCGGACGTGGCCAGCTCGGTACTGATGACCGTCTTCCACGACCGTCTCGGCGCCGGGCTGGCCCCGCCGGACGCGCTGCGGGCCGCCCAGCGCTGGATGCTGGCGCCGCCCGGCCGACGGGACACCGTGCGCGGTCTGACGCCCGAACTCGGCCGGGCGGCGGCCGAGCTGGACCTGTCGGTGCCGTTCGCCTGGGCCGCCTTCATCCACCAGGGCAATCCGGGACCGGCCGGCCAGGACGGCGCCCCCGGCACGCCTACGTCCGCCTCGTCTGCCTCGTCCGTCCCGTCTGCCTCGTCCGTCCCGCTCGCCCCGTGAAAGGAGAAGCACGGAGATGACCCCTGACGCGTTCCTTTCCCTGCTCCGCACCCACTGGCCGATGACGCTCGCCGCTCTCGACGGCGGCCGGCGCGCACGGCTGTGCGACGGTCTGAACGACCTCGCGGCGGCTGGCGACCGCAAGGCCGTCGAACGGGCCCTGCGCGGCCTGCGGCTGCAACTGCGCGCCCTGCCCTCCGACCACCCGGTGGCCCGGGAGCTGAGCGGCACGGTCCGCTACGCGGACGCCCCGTCCGCCCCGACGGTCGACCGGGCGCTGCTCGGCGAACTCCTCGACGTGTTCGCCGACCCTCCGCCCGGCCCCGCGGAGTTGCTCCGGGCCGCTCACGAACGGCTGTGGGAGACCCCGGCCCTGGGCCCGGCGGAACTCGCCCCGGAAACCGCGGACGACCCCGCGGCCGCCGGTCTCATCAGACTGCGCCATCCCGGGGCCGGGGACCGGTATCCCCGGTTCCAGTTCGCCCCGGGCACGACCGAACCGCTGCCGGTGGTGCGTCGTATCAACCACATCCTGATGGCCGACAAGGACCCCTGGGGCGCCGCGGACTGGTGGCTCGGCGGCAACGGCCGGCTGGCGGGAATCCCGGCCGAACTCCTCGGCGCCGTCCCCGACGAGGACCTCGCGCGGGCCGCACTCGAACTGGTGGCGGGCTGATGGACCAGATCCCGCCCACCGGCGTCTCCATGCGGCCCCTGCTGCGCGTCCTGCCCGCGGGGACCGAGCTCTGGCGCTGCCACCAGAACGACTTCGGCCCTGAGTCCTTCAACCCCAACCCCGCCCACCCGTACTTCCGCGGCAACCGGTTCGACGCCACCGAGCAGGACCCCTACCCGTTCCTCTACGCCGCGCTCGACCCGGTCACCGCGCTCTGCGAAGTCCTGCTGCGCGCGGTCGACTTCGAGAACCGCACGGCGGTGCGGCTGGTCCCGTGGGCGCAGGCGTCCCGGTACACGCTCTCGGTGGTGCGCACCACCCGCGAGCTGTCCCTCGTCGAACTGGCGACGGCCGAGGGCCTGGCCGCCGTCTGGCAGGACTCCTGGCTGGTCGACTCCGAGGCCGGGGACTACCCGAAGACCCGCTACTGGGTACGGCTGATGCGTGAGCATGCCTCCGGGACGCACGGTCTGGTCTGGGAGTCGAAGCGGTGCCGGCCGAGGAGCGCCCTGCAGCTCTTCGGTGACCGTTGCGGGGAGGCACCGCTGGACACCGACCCGGACCGGAGCCTGCGGCTCGACTCCCCCGAGGGACTGGCCGAGGCTAACCGGCTGCTCAACCCGCTCCGGGCCGTGATCTCCTCGCCCTGGCCGGACTGACGCCCCGCCCGGGGCGGGGCCGCCTCAGCAGGGCCCGTCCCCCGTGATGCGGACGGTGCAGCCGACCCGGTGGCTCAGCTGGAGGCGGTCACCGTGCCGCAGCCGGTGCCGTTCACCGGGCAGGAGGTGACCGCCGTTCACCCAGGTGCCGTTCACGGTTCCGTCGGTCTCCTCGGTGACCCAGACCGTGCCGTCGGGATCGACGCTCACACTGGCATGCCGGCGGGACACGACGGACAGGTCCTTGAAGGCACCGGCCGAGGCGGGGGCCCAGTCCGTGTCCCGACCGAGCCTCAGCGGTTCCCCGGGCAGGACGGGCAGCGACAGGGCCAGGGTGTCGAAGTGCAGCACCACCCGGGTGCCGGGCGGCGCCGTCCCGTCGCCCTCGCCGCCGATCCGGGCCAGACAGCGTGGACAGCGCGGGGTCCCGGGCGGCACGAGAGCCGCGCAGCCGGGGCAGCGCACGCCGGCGGCGCCGTCCGGGGGAGGCGGGGCCGCCCCGCGCACCTCCTCGTCCGGTACGGATTCCCAGTCGTCGTCGTACCCGCCGTACCCTTCGTACCCGTCGTCCCGGTCCCCGTCGGTGCCCCGGACCGGCGCGGTCATCGCTGACCGGGCACGAAGCCGGGCGACGTGTCGATGCGGATCTCCACCCGGCCGTCGTCGCGCTCGTGGACCTCCCGCACCGACACGGTCCAGCCCGCACCGATCGCCGGGTCGGCGAACAGGGCGCGGGCCAGCGGGTTGATCAGGTGCGTCTCCAGCGTCATGCCGATGCCCCGGCCGCCGTTCCACTGGTCATGCGTGCAGTACTCGGTCAACTGGGCCCGTGCGTGCGGGGAGAGTTCGAGGGAGATGCTGTGCTCGGCCAGCAACTGGCGCCGGATGTTGTCGATCTGGAGCTTCATGATCCGTTCGGCCACCTCGCCGGAGATGAAGTCGAAGACCACCACGTTGCCGCCGAGCCGGTTCATCAGCTCGGGCCGGCCGATGACGTGCTCGAAGTGACGCTTCACGTTCAGTCGCACGGTCCGGGCCAGTTCCCGGTACGGGGTTCCCGGGCGGACGATCCACTCCCGTTCCTCGGTCTGCGGGTCGGTGCGCTGCACCCCCAGATTGGAGGTGAAGATCAGCACGCACTCGCTGAAGTACGTGGTGACGCCCTGCCCGTCGGTGAGCCTGCCGTCCTCCAGCACCTGGAGGAACTTGTCGAGAACTCCCTTGTCGGCCTTCTCGATCTCGTCGAACAGGATCACCCGGAACGGATTGCCGCGCACCGCGGTCGTCAGCTCTCCGCCCGCCTCGTACCCCACGTATCCGGGCGGGGCCCCCACCAGGCGGTCCGCCGAGTGCGAGGAGGAGAACTCGCTCATGTCGAAGCGCAGATACGCCTGGTCGCTGTCGAACAGCACCGAGGCGACGGCCTTGGCCAGCTCGGTCTTGCCCGTGCCGGTGGGGCCCGCGAAGAACAGCACGCCACGCGGCCGGTGGCCCGGGTTGGTGGCCTGGGAGCCCGAGAGCCCCATCGCGGCCCGCTTGAGGATGTCCAGCGTCATGGAGACGGCCGCCTCCTGACCGAGCACCCGCTCCGGCACGGTGCGTTCGCCCTCGATGATCCGCTGCCGGATCTCGTCGCGCCGCCACGGGTTCTTCTCCACCCCCAGCCGGTACATCCGTACCGCGTCGGGCATGGCGCCGAACGGAATGCCCCGGGAGAGGGCCAGGTCGAGGGATTGCCGCATGGCCCGCAGCGGCAGCCCGACGGACGCCCGTGCGAAGGCGTCCACCGGGTCCTTGCCCGTCACCCCGCCACCGGTGCGGTGCCCGTCGTCGTCCGGCCCGGTGTGCTCGTGCCGCAGGAGGGCGGCCATCCGCCGGCGTTCGTCGGCGTCCGGGTCGGGCACCGCGATGGTGCGGATGCGTTCGCTCCCGGAGACCAGCCAGTTCGGCAGATCGCGTTCGCCCTCGGTGAGCCAGATGACCGGGTTGAACAGCGGTGTGGCGCCGCGGCTCGCGGACGGCGACAGCACGCCCGGCGGCAGCGGGACCGGTACGGCCTGCTCGGCGAGCTTGAGGCAGGCCACGAAGAAGTCGCGCTCGGACTCGGTGAGCCGGGTGACATCGGTGGTCAGCCGGGCGGCGTGCTCGACGAGCAGGGCGACCCGGAGGGGCGCCGCCGACCGGCCGTTGCCGTGGCCGGCGCGCCGGTGCTCGGCCCAGCCCGTGACGATGCCGTGGAGCAGCGGCTCGATCTCCATGAGGACCGGCGGGCGGTGCCGGTCCCGGCCGCCGGACTGCCGGGTGACATGCAGCAGTTCCTCGACCATCAGCTGTTCGGGGCCCGTGACGACGCGGAAGCCGCGGATCTGGTCGTAGCGGATCAGCGCCTGGTACCCCAGCCTGCGCAGGGCGTTCCACACGACCTCGACCAACGGGTGGTGGGCGTCCCGGGAACGGTGACGCACCAGGTGGAGGTCCTGGATGTTGCCGTGCAGGACGTACTGGGAGTGCACGCCCAGCGTGCTCGTCAGCTCCTCGACGAACAGCGGCACCGCACGTTCCGGCCCGCCCTCCTCCGTGCCGTCCCGGACCTCGGCGGGTGGTCCGTCGTGGCCCGGACGGTGCTTGCGGTAGTCGTAGGACCGCGTGTCCTCGGTGCTGTGGGTGTCCACACCCTTCCTCCGCATCCTTGATCGTGTTCACGTCTTCCGCGACGGCGGGGCGTCGGCCGGACGGCCGGTGGGGTCAGCGGTCGCCGGCCGGAGCCGTGCGGTACCTGGGCCGCCGGTCCTCGCCCCGGCGCCCTTGTCCGTCGTGCGTGTTCCCGGACGTATCCGGCCGCGCGCCCACGGTGTCCTCGTCGAGCAGGAGGACGTCCTCCTCGCCCCGTGTCCCGGGTACGGTGCCGCTCTCCTCGAAGACGAAGTCCAGGGCGACGCCGAGTTGACGGGCGATCTCCCGCAGCCGGTCCAGGTGGTCGCCGGCCCGGTGGCACCGTTCGGCGTCCCGGGCGAGCGCGGCGCTGTCGCGCGCACCGGGCCCTTCGCGGCGCATGGTGGCCACCCGCGCGTGCTCCCCGTCCAGGACGATCCGCAGCCAGTGCTCCTCGCCCCAGCCGGGCGGTGTCCAGTCGAAGCGGACGAGCCGGTCGCGCGGGTGCGAGGAGTCGGCCGCCCGCCCCTCGGAGCGGTCCGTGCCGGAGATCGCGAGCCGCAGCATCCGCTCGACGTACCGGCGTTCCAGCTCCGCCAGCCGCTCCGACACCCGGTCGTCCACCTGCTGCTGCTCGTGGGGTTCCAGCGGGCGGCCCTCGTCGAGCACCCGGCGCAGCAGCGCGGTCTCGGCCGGGGCCGGCGGAAGCGGGTCCGTGCCCTGCGGGGCCGTGGTCTCCAGGAAGTGGAGCTGTGCGGCGGCCCGTTCCTCGGCGGCCCGGCGGGCCCGGACGGCACGGTTGGTGTCGGCGACGAAGCGGCGTGCCTCGCGCAGATGGGTGCGGGCCTTGAGCGGGCGGGTCGCGGCGGCGGCGAGCGCGTGCCGCACCGCGGCGGCGGCCGGTGCGGCGTCCTCGGCGGTGGCGGCCACGTCGAGCCGGGCGAGCAGTTCGGCCCCGATCCGCACGGCGTCCTCGTGCCGCAGTTCCTCGGCGGCGGGCGGCTGCGGCAGGGCCTCGTCCTCCCGGCGCGCGACGGAGGGGTCCGCGTCCCGTGCGGCGTCCGGCCGCGACCGGTGCTCGTGCAGCACCGAGGCGCGCCGGGCCCGCAGTTCACGCTGCCAGTCGTCGTCCTCCGGTCCGGCGAAGGCGTTCCGGCTCGCCCGTTGCACCCAGTCGGCGTGCGCGGCCTCCGCGTGACGCATCCGCTCGTCCAGGACGGCCAGTCGCTCGCGCAGCCGGGCCAGGGGCATGCCCACCGGGCTGAGGGGGCCGGGGAGGCCGGGGGGCGGCGGGGGAGTGCCGGGCGGGGCCGCCCGCGCTGCCCGCCGTACCCGTGCGAGCAGTGCCGCCCGCCGTGCGTTCGCCCGCGCGGCGGCGAAGGCGGCGACCTCCCATTGTTGGGCCGCGGCGGCGGAGGCCTCCTGCCGGCGTTCGAGACACGCCTGTTCCTCGGCGGCCCGTACGGCCGCCGCCGCGAGCACCTGGGTGGTGACGAGGGCGGCCCGTCCGGCCAGCAGCGCCCCGCTGAGCGCTCCCAGGGCGACGGCCGCCGGGGCGAGCAGCTCATGCAGACCGTGGGCCGCCGCGTCGGTCAGGTGCCCGGCGGCCTGGTGGACCGCGTCCGCGGCCCCTGGCACATGGGCGACACCTGGGTGCGCGAAGGCCTGGGCGTGCGGGACGAGGTCGCCGACCGACTGGCCTGCCGGTGCGTAGTCCACCGCGGGGAACACCTCGCTGATCGAGGGCAGGGCGACTCCGGTGCTCATCGGTCTCCTCCGGGCGGCGGCAGCGGACGGGGTGGCCGGTACGTGCGTGCCGGGCCCGCGGGCACGACGCCCCGCGGCCGGCCGGTGCGGTCCGCGGCCCGCCCGGCGCGCAGCCGGCTCAGCTCCCGGCGCCAGGAGACCGTGCGGTGCACGGTCCAGACGGTGAGTGCCACGACGGTGCCGATCGGCCAGGCCCAGGGCGCGACGGTGACGGCGTAGATCCCCAGGGCCACCGCCGCGGCCAGCAGCGCGGCCGACGGCAGCAGGGTGCGCAGGCCGCGGGACCGGGCGAACCGGGCGGGGCGCTCCGAGGTGGCGATCAGCCGCCCGGCGAGCGACCGCCGGGGGTGGTAGTGGGGCGGGCCGATGAACGCCGCGGCGGAGAGCTCCAGGGCGAACACCGCGGCGGCGGCGGGCAGGGCCTGCGCCCAGGCGAGTACGACCGCCTGCTGGGAGGCCCGTCCGAGGACATCGGCGAGGCCGATCACGAACCCCCACGGCACGGTGGCCGTAGTGGCCCCGAGCAGCGCCCAGCCCAGCATCGCCGGGCGTTCCAGCCGACGCAGCCAGACAAGGGTGGCGTCCTGGTCGGCGGCCAGCAGCCGGGCGGCCTCCGCCTCGGCCAGCTCCCCGTGGCGCGCCGCGGCCTCGTCGGTGGCGACACCGGCCAGCAGCCGGGCGGCGATCAGCCGCAGGGTGTCGTCCGGATCGGCGACGAGCCGGGTGTACCAGTCGACGGGCACGGCCAGGGCGGCCCGCACCGCGGCGGCCCCCCGTGCCAGTTCCGCCGTGACCCGCCCCGGTTCGTGGGCGAGGCGCAGCAGCATCGCGTCGACGGCATCGGTGCTGCGCAGCCGGGCGCGTGCGGCGCCGCGGTCGCGGGGTCCGCCGCGCGACAGGATCTCGTCGGTCAGCGGTCGCCAGGCGGCCCGGTGCGCGGACCACCGCCGGTGCACCTCGTCGAGTCCGGCGCCGCCCGGACGTTCGGCGAGCAGGGGCAGCAGTTCGTGCCGCAGCAGATCGGTCAGTACCGCGCGGGCCTCGGCGTCGCCGTCCGTGACCGCCTCGGTCAGCTGCCGGATGCCCAGGGTGTCGAGGGGGGCCCCGTGGTAGGAGACCTCCAGTCGCGGGCCCAGCCAGTTGATCAGCCGTGCGGTGGTCCGGGCGTCCGGCGGTTCGGCGAGTTCCGCGCGCAGGGCGACGAGCCGTTCGTTCTCCTCGGAGCTGCGGCCGGGGGAGTCGATGAACTGGCCCAGCCACTCGACCAGTTCGGCCCGCCGGTTCCGGCGGCCCAGCAGCCGTCCGGTGGCGAGGCGGTTGACGTCCAGGAGGCGGGCCAGTTCCTCGGCGCCGGTGACCTCCCGGCCCATGAAGGGGAAGGGGCGCAGCGTGCGCCGGGGCGGGAGGTCGTGCGGTGCCGCGCCGGACGTTCGGGGCGCCGTCGGTGGGGATTCACCCCGCAGCCAGGCCGCCACCTGATCGCCGCCCCAGCGGTGCTCCGGTGCCCGGGTGAGCAGTCCCTGACAGAGCATCAGCAACCGGGGATCGGTCACCAGGGGCAGTTCGGGGTCGTGGGTGGCGACCTCGGTCAGCACCTCCTCGTCGCCGCGGAAGTCGATCGGGTGGCTGCCGCCGGCCAGTTCGGCGACGACCATGCCGAAGGACCACCAGTCGACGGCGGGGGTCACGGCCTGCCGGTGCGGGGCCGCCTCCGGTGCGAGGTAGAGAGGTTTGCCCACCCAGCCGCGCCGGCGCGGCCGGTCGTGCTGCGGCTCGTGCACCGCCGCGCCGAAGTCGATCAGCACCAGTTCGGGCCGGTCCTCGTTCTGGATCCGCACCATGATGTTGTCGGGCGTGACGTCGCGGTGCACGATGTCCCGCGCGTGCACCGCGACCAGCGCCGCGTGGAGCTGCTCCACGACGGCCCGGACCAGGGCGGGCGGCAGCGGCCCGGGGTGGTCGGCGTGGTAGCGGGCGAGGTCGGTCTCGCCGTACGAGAGGGTCAGGTCGTAGGGGTGGCCGTCGGCGGTGCCGCTCTCCAGCAGCCCGGCGACCGGCCCGCCCGGCCCTTCGGCCAGGACGCGGCGGACGCCGGGGTCGGGGCCGAACCGGTGGTGGTACCACTTCAGTACGAGGGGGACGTCGGCGGACGCGTGCCGGGCCTCCCGGTCCTTGACCCGCAGCACCACGGCCTGGGACGGCCGGTGGGCGCTGCTCAGTACCTGGGTGAGGTCGAAGCGTCCGCCCAGTGCGGCCGGCACCCGGTCCAGGCCCTTGCGGGTCTCCGCGTCGCGCGGATCGCGGTAGCCGGTTCCGGCCTCGTCGACTTCCGCTTCCGTGGGCGGCGGAACAGTCATGCGACATGCCTTCCGGTGACGGGGCCGGGCAGGGCGGGGACGGTGGCCGTACCGCCCGGCCGGACAAGGTTGTCCAGAGGCCCTCCCGCGGGCGGACGGGCGGGCATATCGTGTCGGCCATGAGCCAGGAGACCCAGCCCTCCTCGTCCGCTCCAGAACCCCCCGGGCCCGCGCCCGGAGGCCGGGTGCCCCCGCCGCTGCCCGGCGCCGAGCGGCTGGCCGCGGAGCTGCGTGCCCTGCGCCGGCCCGGTCTGGCCGGCCTGCGCACCCTGCGGCCCGAGGCGCTGATCAGAGTGGCCGTCGCCGCGGGCCTGTGCGGGGGTTTCGACGACGAGGCCGCCGGAGTGGAGACGCTGCTGAAGGCCGGAGTGCGGCATCTCGGCGGACGCACCCTGTCCGCCGACGGCACCCGGGGCGACCCGCTCGCCAGGGCGGCGGCCCACACCTTCGGGCTGCTGCCGGACTGGCGGGGCGTTTCGGGCCAGGAACGCCGCAAGGCCGCGGCAGCCGTCTACGGCGTCACGTCCGAACGCTTCCGCAAGAGCCAGGAGCAGGAGGTGATCGCGGAACTGGCGCTCGCGGTACTGGCGGTGGCGCGGGCGGCCATCACCGGACCGCCTCCGTCCGGCCTGCCCGGTCTGCCCGGCCCGCCAGGCCCGTCCGGCCCGGACGGCGGCGGCGGTCCGGTGACGCGGACACCGGAGCCGGTGCCCGACCCGCCGACCCGGCTGACCGGACCACCGCTGTCGGCCGCCGCCGTGCACCGGGTCACCGTGCACGTCGCGTCCATCGAACTGCTGCGGGACATCGACATCCTGGTGTCCTCGGAGAACATCTATCTGGAGATGTCCAAGACGTTCCGCTCCACCGTGTCCGGCTCGCTGCGCAGGGCCGCCGCGATCCGCGACGAGGCGGGCGAGACGGTCGACGACGTCCTCGCCCGTGAACTGGTCGAGTGGATGCGGGCCCACGGCCGGTCCGGGCTCCCGGTGCGCCCCGGCACCGTCGTCCCGACCTCGCCGGGAGCCCTCGCCGAGCGCGGCGTGCGCCGCATCCACCACGCGGCCGTCGCTTCCCCCACGAGCGACGGGCACGGCTATCGAGTCGATCCGCACGTCCTCGCGGAGGCGGTCTCGGCCAGCTTCCGGCTGGCCCGCGCGGAACGCGACAGGTACGACCCGCCGCTCTCCTCCCTCTGCTTTCCCCTGCTCGGCGCGGGGCACGGACTGCCGCCGGAGAAGGCGGCGCGCTGGCTGTGCTGGGCCGTCCACGAGGAGTTGAGCCGCGATCCGTCCTGGACGGTGCACCTGGTGGCCCAGCGCCCCGAACTGGCGCAACTCCTCACGGCCGCCAGCTCCGCCCCTTGAGTCGTAACCCACGCTCTCTCAACTGCCTTTCGAAATAGGTGAGTTCGCCTCGCCGCGGCACCCCGAAGAGTCGTACCGAGGGGGGCCCGGACGGCCCGTCGGACGCCCGCGCCGGCTCCACGACGACCTGTACCGTCGGCCCGTCCGCCTCCCGGTCCAGATGCGGCGCGTACCGGACCCGGCCGAGGCCGCTCCGCGGCGTCAGCCGCTGGTTCGCGGAGCCGCGCCACACGAGCCCGGTCGGTTCGGCGATCCGGAAGCGCCCGGTCACCACGGCGTCCGCCGGTGCCAGGGCGGCCCGCCGGGCGCCGTCCAACTCGGGTTCCTCGTAGCCGGTGTAGACCAGCAGATCGGCGGGGAGGCCGTCGTCGGTCGCGCCGGGGCGGGTCCCCGCGGCACGCAGCAGGGCGGCGCCCCGGAGCAGTTCCGCCAGGGCCGCGGGCTGGGCGAGCGGCTCGCCGCCGCTCACCGTCAGGCCCGCGGCGCCGTGGGCGAGCGCGGCCCGCCACAGCTCCAACAGCTCCCCCACGTCCATGGATTCACCGCTCTCCGGCTCCCAGGTGTGCCGCGACATGCAACCGGGGCACGCCAGCGGACAGCCCTGCAGCCAGATGCCCAGCCGCCGGCCCGGCCCCAGCGTCTCCACCGGGAAGTGCGTCCCGCCGACCCTGACCCGCATCCGTCCTCCCCCTTCCCGCCGGGCCGTCCGCTCCGGCAACACCGAGCGGGCGCCGGAGACTTCGTCGAGAACGAGTATCGAGCGAACGGGCGGCGCGCGGCACATTTCTTCCGGTGGATTTCCGGGCGTTTCCGGGTGCGCTCCGGTCGCTTTCCGGGCCGATTCCGGATGTGTTCCGGGAAATGCCCGCGGAGCCGAATGCGCGGTCGAAAGGCCGGGAATTTCCCTTACCCGGTCGGCTACGCTCCGTTCCCCGATTCAGCTTCGGGGTTCTTCCGGTGAACCGCCAGGGGCGGGCGCGGCGGGGGACGACGGACCGGACCACGCCGTGCGAGAGAAGCCGCCGGAGCGCGCTCGAACGGAGAAAAGGCGGTTGCCGGATGGCGACTGCACGGGGGAAGGGGATTCCGCCATGAGAATCGACACGAACCGTTTCAGAAGTCCGGCCCGGTATGCCTGGGTCGGCCGGATCATCGCATTCCACGACAGGTATCAGGGCCGGAGGGACGCGCCCGGTCTGCGGGCCCGGCTCGCTTCGCTGCCGCACCCGGACGCCCTGCCGCGGGGCGCCGCCGATCCGTACCCGGAACTGCTGACCCCCCATGTGCAGGGGATACGGGCGAGTGCCTCGCGCGGGGCCGACCAGCTGCGCTCGCGGCTGCTGCACGACGAACGCGAGCTGTGCGCGCGGATCCACGCCGAGTCCGTGCGGGTGGTCACCCAGTACGACGTGCGGCAGGCTCCCGCGCCGGCCGCCCTCGCCCGGTACGGCGAACTCATCGGTGTGTGGCGGGCCTCGGCGGGCGTGTGCCGGGGCCGGGCCGCCGTCCTGACCCACGAGGCGAACCAGCGGCTCGCGCGGTACTGGACAGCGGTTCTGACGGAGTGTCAGCCACATGTGGGGGAGCGGCCGTTCCCGCTGGACCACCCGCACCTGCTGCCCGGCCACATCGCTCTCGACGAGTCCTGGCAGCACACCGACGACTGGCTGCGGGTGGACGGTGGGCTGTGGGCCGCCCCGGCCCGGGGTCGGACCGATCACCCGGTGACCCGTGCGCTGGCCATCCTCGACGCACAGCCCGTGCGGGGCGCGGATCCCGCCGCCCCGCACGGGGCGGCGGCGGGCCCGGGACGGGGGCGCGGATGACCCGCCCGACACCGGTCGTGCCACCGGCGCGCGCCGCGGGGCGACCGGTCACCACCGGCGAATTCCAGGAAACCGTGAACCATCGCACGAACACGGAGAAAGCGATGAACGTGCCCCATCCGCCCGGCCGTCCGCCCGTCGCCGGGCCACCACACCGATCCGGCCGCTTCCGGCGCGCCGCCTCGGCCCTGGTGCTCGCCGCGTCGATCGCGGCCGTCGCCGGCTGCTCCTCGTCCTCCGGGGGCGAGGAACTCCGCACGCCGTGCGGGCTGGTCGTCGACGGTTCGGGTTCCGGAGCGGCCGGCAGCCGGGGCTTCGACGCCGAGGCGAAACTCAAGTCCACGCTGGTCCCCTTCCTGACCGAACGGCACTGCGGCACCCTGGCGTTCGCCCCGGTCACGCGGTCCTCGCAGACCTCCTCCTGCCGGGTCGGGGACATCGACCTCGATCCGCCGGGGGACGAGACCTCCGACCGCGACAGCATGCGCAGGTCGGCGCGGGTCCTGGCGCTCAAGGGCGCGCTCACCATGCTGAAGTGCGCCCGCACGCAAGGGGGTTCGGATGTGCTCGGGGGCCTGGCGCGGATCGGTGACGCCATGCCGTCCGGCAAGGGGACGCCGAGCCTGCTGGTGGTGAGCGACTTCGAGCAGGCCGACAAGGAGTTCACGCTCAGGGTGGGCGAGATCGCGACGGAGGAGAGCCGGGAGCGGGCCGTCGACACCCTGCTCGGCGACCGGGGCGTACCGGGAATCACCGGGATGGACGTCTATCCCGTCGGTTACGGCATGCGCCACGACGCCAGGCCGAGCGAGTACCGGCCGTTCGACGCGTTCTGGTCCGAGATCCTGAGCGGGAGGGCGAAGGCGCATGTCCACGACGACTACCGGAAGTGACCCCGGGGAGCCGCGCCGGCGGCGGCTCCGGATTCCGGGGCCGCTGCGCGCCGGGGCCGGAAGCCAGGGCGCGGACCGCCGGGTCGCGGAGCCGGAGGCGGGGCCCAGGCGCCACCCCCTGGTCCTGACGGACCGGCAGCAGCGGCGCCTGATCAGAGACGCCCGCAAGCGTGGGGCCGGGGCGGTCACGGGCCGGCGGCGGCCCGTCGTGCGCGGCCGGGCCGCCCGGTCGGGCGCACTCGACCCCTGGGTGCTCGACAGCGGCGGCCGGGTGCCCTACTTCGCCGAACTCGCCTCCGTGCGCGACATGTTGCAGGCGCAGCTGCGGGAACAGGCGGCGGACATGGAGGAGGCGGCGCTCCTGCGGGACGCGCGCGCCAGGTCGGACGTGGAAGCGGCCGAGGTGGAGAGCCGGCTGCAGGACGAGCTGTTGCGGGAGGCCGACGAACAGGTCCGGTCGTCCTGGCGCCAGCTGAACCGGCTCGCGGCCCGCGCGGTGCGGTGGGAACGGTTCCGGGACGGTGTCCGGGAGCGGGTCGAACTCCGTTGGATCCAGGCCCGGTTCCCCGACGCGGAGGCCACCGGGGACAGCGCTGCGGCGTCCCGCCCGGACGGGACGCCGCCCGGCGGCGACGACGGGGCCCCCGCCGGGCGGCGCGGGCCCGCGCCGGTGCCCGACGAGGGTTCGGCCGACGACGACTGGCAGTCGCTCGATCCCGCCGGGGACGCGGACGCCGGCCGGCCGGCCACCGGCCGTGGCCCCGCCCCGAGGGAGGAGCGGGAGGCGGAGTTCCTCGGCGACCTGGCTCCGCCGTCCGACCCGGGCTGGGAGGGCATGCCCGCACGTCCGGGCATGCCCGCGTGGCTGACCTGGGCCATGCTGCTCGCCATCGCGGCGGTCGAGATACCGATCTACTGGATCGCCTTCCAGCCCTTCCACGGAACGGGCAGCACGGGCAGCGACTTCCTGTCCGGCACGCTGGCGATCTCCACCGCCGTACTGATGGTGCTCCTGCCGCACCTGGCGGGGCGGACCCTGCGCAGCCGCGCGGCGACCGGATCCGTCAAGGCCGCCGCCCTCCCGGCGCTGGCCCTGCTGGGGGTCTGGGGGTTCTCCGGTTGGGCCCTGGGCGACCTGCGGGCCAGGCTGGTGCTCAAGCACCCCGACCCCATCGATGTCCCGTCGGACCTCGGTGACTTCAGCGGTGCGGAGGACCTCGCCGCACGGCCGACACTGGTGGACAGCCTCCATCTGGCCCCGCACACCATCACCTGGATGTTCGTGGCCCTGCTCTTCCTGTCCGGGGGCATCGGCTTCCTGCTGGGGCTGCTCAGGGAACACCCCTACCTGGACGCGTACCGCGCGGCCCTGGAGCGCCGGGCCGACAGGGTCAGGCAGCGGGAGGAGGCCCGCGCCGCCGCCGATCGCGCCGGCTCGCTCGACCGGTCGGCGCAGGACCGTTCGGCCCAGCGCCGGGAGGCGGTGGAAGCCCGGGTCCGGGCCACGGACGACCTGTACGAGGCGGCGGCCCACGCCTTTCTGGAGGGGGCGATGGAGCGGTCGAGCGATCCCGCGGTGACCGAGGCGGCGATGAAGCTCTCCGCCACCTGGCCGTTGCTGCCGCGCCGTTCCGGGCCCCCGGACGGCCGGGGCGCGTGAGGGCCCGGCCTCTCGGACCGGTACGAAAAAGGGCGGGTCCGCACCTGATCGTGCGGACCCGCCCCGTCCGTCGTCAGCCGCGTACGACCGTCACCGGGCACGGTGCGTGCTGGGTGACATGGAGGCTGACCGAGCCGAGCAGGGTCGCCTTGAGGCCGCTGTAGCCGCGCGCTCCCACGACGAGCAGGCTGGCTCCCTCGGCGCGGTCCAGCAGGGACTGGGCCGGGTTGCCGATCACCACGATCTTGCTGACCGCCGCCGCGCCCTCGGCGCCCAGGGCCTCCTCCAGCGTCTCGGTGAGGGCCACGGTCGCCAGGGCCTGCGGGTCGAAGTCCTCCGGCATGCCGGGCATCATCGACGCCCAGCTCGTCGCGGGGTACTCCCAGCTGTTGACGGCCTCCACCGTGTCACCGGTCAGCTCCGCCTGACGTACGGCCCAGTGCAACGCCTTGACCGACGACTCGGAACCGTCAACGCCCACCACGATCCTGCCCATCACTGCCTCCAGCTCGGTTCGGCTCAGTGCGCGGACGCGTCGTACGAGGCGAACTCGTACGACGCATCTTTCGGTCCAATCTAATCAAACCGGTACAAGGTTTCGGTCGGCGGGTCCTTCAGTCCAGGCGGAGGTCGGCGAGCTGCCGCTCGAACGGCACCACCTCGTCGTCGAGCCCGAGCGTCCTCGGCGCCCCGGAGGCCGCCCGGCCGCCCGTGATCATGGCCGCGAGCTCGCCGCCCGCCCGGCGGATGCGGGAGGGCAGGCCGTCGGTGTACTCGTCGCCGGACGAGCCCCAGTCCTCCGACGCCGCGTACACGGAGGTCGGTACGACGGTGGCCCGCAGATAGGCGAAGAGCGGGCGCATCGCGTGTTCCAGGACCAGCGAGTGGCGGGCGGTGCCGCCGGTCGCCGCGATGACGACGGGCTTGCCGGTCAGCGCCGTGTTGTCGATCAGGTCGAAGAACGACTTGAACAGTCCGCTGTACGAGGCGGTGAACACGGGCGAGACGGCGATCAGCCCGTCCGCCTCCGCCACCTCCTTGATCGCCCCGTCCAGGGCGGCCGGCGGGAAGCCGGTGACCAGGTGGTTGGCGATGTCGACGGCCAGGTCACGCAGTTCGATCACCTGGACCTCGACCGCGCGGTCCTGCTCGGCCAGCAGCCGCTCACGGGCGGCACCGGCCAGCCGTTCGGCCAGCAGCCGGGTCGAGGACGGGCTGCTCAGCCCGGCCGACACGGCGACGATGCGCAGGGGCTCGGTGGCGAATACGCCGGACGTGGTGGACACGGTGGTCAGACCTCCTTCGTGGCGGTGCGGGCGGCGACGGCCGGGTGGACGGGCGCGGAGTCCGGGACCCCGGCCGGACGCAGGGCGGCGAACTCCTTGCGCAGTACCGGGACGACCTCCTCGCCGAGGATGTCGAGCTGCTCCAGGACCGTCTTCAGCGGCAGTCCCGCGTGGTCCATCAGGAACAGCTGGCGCTGGTAGTCACCGACGGCGTCCCGGAAGGACAGGGTCCGCTCGATGACCTCCTGCGGCGAGCCGACGGTCAGCGGGGTCTGCCGGGTGAAGTCCTCCATCGAGGGCCCGTGTCCGTAGACCGGCGCGTTGTCGAAGTACGGGCGGAACTCCCGTACCGCGTCCTGCGAGTTCTTCCGCATGAACACCTGGCCGCCGAGGCCGACGATGGCCTGCTCGGCGGTGCCGTGCCCGTAGTGCGCGTACCGCCGCCGGTACAGGTCCACCATCTTCTTGGTGTGCTCGATGGGCCAGAAGATGTTGTTGTGGAAGAAGCCGTCGCCGTAGTACGCGGCCTGCTCGGCGATCTCCGGCGAGCGGATCGAGCCGTGCCAGACGAACGGCGGGACGCCGTCCAGCGGGCGCGGGGTCGCGGTGAAGGACTGCAGCGGCGTACGGAACTTGCCCTCCCAGTCGACGACGTCCTCGCGCCACAGCTTGTGCAGCAGGGCGTAGTTCTCGATGGCGAGCGGGATGCCCTGACGGATGTCCTTGCCGAACCAGGGGTAGACCGGGCCGGTGTTGCCGCGCCCCATCATCAGGTCGACGCGGCCGTCCGCGAGGTGCTGGAGCGTCGCGTAGTCCTCGGCGATCTTCACCGGGTCGTTGGTGGTGATCAGCGTCGTGGAGGTGGACAGGATCAGGTTCTCGGTGCGGGCGGCGATGTAGCCGAGCGTGGTCGTCGGCGAGGACGGGACGAACGGCGGGTTGTGGTGCTCGCCGGTCGCGAAGACGTCCAGGCCGACCTCTTCGGCCTTCTGCGCGATGGTGAGGGTGGCCTTGATCCGCTCGTGCTCGCTCGGCGTCCTGCCGGTCGTGGGGTCGGTGGTGACGTCCCCGACGGTGAAGATCCCGAACTCCATGGTCCGCCTCCGGTTTGATTGAACATTGAACTATGTGAACACACCCTACAACGGAGCACCCCTCTGACCTATTCCACGGGGGTCCTCGGGCCGCTGCGTACCCTGGACGGGATGCGCGGACCGGCCACGGACCGCGCCTTCTACGGAGGCGGGGCTGTGAGCGGGAGCGGCGGCGAGAGCGAGCGCTGGAAGGAGCGCGGCGTCGCCCTGCGCGTCTTCGTCTACGTCTTCGCCACGCATCTCTTCGCGGGCTTCATCTGGATCCTGTTCTACGTCGGCGAGCACGCCAAGAAGTGAAGTGAGCGGGGTGGGGGACATGAACGGCACCACACGGGCGCGCCTGGACACGGCGCTCGCGGCGAACGATGTCTGGAGCGCCCTGTTCGCACTGGCCGAGGACGCCCCGGCCGACCTGCCCGCCGTGGTCGAGGCCCGCTACGGCAAGGCGGCGAACGACGAGCGGCGTCACCTCTCCTGGCTGCTCGGGTCCCTCGGCGACCCGGCCGTCCCGGTGTTCCTGCGCCTGTTGAGCGGGAGCGGCGGCGACGGCGCGGTGGAGCTGCTGGACGCGGCGGTGCAGCGGGGACTCCGCCTTCCGGCGGCCGAGCTGCACCGGCTCACCGAGGAGCTCGGCGCGGTGGAACCGCTGGTGGACGCGGTGGGGCTGTCCGCGGACGTCGGCTTCGCGCCGTTCCTCGGCGGGCTGCTGGACCACGAGCGGCTGCGCGGGCGCGCGGCCGTGGCGCTGGGGCGGCTCGGCGCACGGGAGTGGACAGTGCCGATCGCGCGACGCCTCCCCGGCCTGACGGGACTGGTGCGCGGCTTCTTCGTCGTGGCCCTGGAACTGCTGGACGACCCCGCCGCGATACCCCACCTGCTGCGGGAGCTGGCGGAGAAGCGGACACCGGCGGGCGATGTGCACCACGCCCTGGTCGCCCTGACGGGCCAGAGCCCGCTGCTGCCCCTGACTCCTCCGGACGGCGAGTACGGCGAGCTCGTGAGCCGGGCCTGGTCGGAGCGCCGACTCGACCACCGCTACCCGCCGTCGATCGGCCCGGTCACACTCGACTCCCCGCGCCACGCACGCTTCACCGTCGAGGACGGCCGGGGCAGGGTCCGGATCGACTACGACCCGCCCCGGCCCGGCTCGTCCTGGCCCCGTTGGGACAAGTCCCTCCGTATCGACGGGGAGCGGGTCTATCACGTCGGCTCGGACTGTGACACCTGCGAGACGACGATGTCCCTCCTCGGCTGGCCGCCCCGGACGGCCCGGGAGGGCGCGGACCGCCTGCGCGCCGCGCTGGCCGACCTCGACGACCTGGGCTCCGGCGCCCTCGACGCGGCCGCTCCCCTTATCGAGGAGCTCCCGACCGGTCACTACCGCGCCCACCTGGCCGACCTCGTCCTGGAGCGGGTGACCGATCCGGCGGTGTCGTGGTGGGTCCGGCGCCGTTCGCTGCGCGTGGGCGCCGAGCCGTACACCGGAGACCCTCTCGACGACTGGCCGGGCACCGACCACTTCCAGCTGCGCGACCGCATCCCCGGCGAGACCCCGACGTACGGCGTACTGTTCCCGTCCCAGCCGCTGGACGTGCTCGACGCGGACACGGTGGCCCGGTACGCCTCGGCGATCACGGCGGGCCACCGCCCCGCCGCCCTGGCGCTGGCCTGGGTCGACGACATCTACGCCCAGGCCGAGTACCCCGAACGCTTCCTGCTGGCCGCCGTCCTCGACGGCCACCACAAGCTCGCCGCCTACGCGGCGGCCGACGTACCCGCCAGGGTCCTGCTCCTGTCGAGGGCGGAGGACAACCGGGGCGCGGCGGCGGGCTGGAGCGCGGCGTTCGACGAGGCGCTGGGGCAGCTGTAGGACGAGCGGCGGCGTTCTCGCCCCCGAGTTCTCCTCGATCGAGGAATGGCTGGGCATGCCGGGCAACACCTGGGAGTACTACAAGGTGCTGCGAGAGGTCGGAGGACCGGTCTGGTCGCCGGAGCGCGACACCTTGCCCTGGATCAAGTTCAACCTGCTCGCCTACCACCAGCAGACTCAGCGGGTGCAACGCCGTGTCGACCGTTCCAACGACTGCTGGATGCAACTGATGGAGGGGACGGGTACACACGGAGTCACGGAGCGGCAGGTCACCGCGCTGCACGAGGTGGCAATGGTCGGCCGGGTGCGGCGCAGCCGCTACGAGAAGGCCGAAGCGATCAACGCGCAGCAGGCCACGCGGGATTTGCAGGCACTCACCAAGGCGCAGTTGCTGACGGCCGTGGGCCGGACGAAAGGCCGCCACTACGTCGCCGGGCCGCGGTTCCCGGAGCGGGTGCTGGCCATCGCGCGTCGACATCACACCATCAGCAACCCGTATGCCACGTAGTCTCGCGGTGCCGTGGCGCGCACTGCCAGGGCTCGCCCGTGGACGGGTCCCGGCCGGCATCCCCATGTCGTTTTCGCTCAGGCCGGCTCTCGGCGGCACCGATTCGTCGTCCTGCTCGACCGCTTGTGCGTGAGATCACGGTGCTCGGCGAGGGGGGTGCTCCCTACGATGCGTGATAGATGCAGCTATCCCATGCATCGCCTGCCCTGTTCAAGGAGACGGATCCCGTGACCACAGGCGTCGCCGCGCGCGAGAGCTACTACGAGCGGACGGGCGAACACTCCTACAAACCCACGGCTCACGCAGGGGGCGCGTGGAACACCGATGAACAGCACTTCAGCCCGCTGGCCGGGCTCGTCGTGCACGCCCTCGAACGGCACCTCACGGCGCGGCCGGGGAATCTCGTGCTCGCCAGGATCAGCTACGACATCCTCGGCCGCATCGCCCTCGACGAGTGCGAGATCACCGTTGAGACCGTTCGTCCCGGCCGGACCATCGAACTCCTCGAAGCGACCGTGGTCATCGGCGGCCGTCCGGTCGTCCGCGCCCGTGCCTGGCTGCTGGCGTCCCTGGACACCTCTGCCGTCGCCGACAGTCCCCACGAGCGACTCCCCGCCCCCGAAGAACTCACTCCCTGGGCAATGAACGAGAGGTGGAACGGAGGCTATGTCTCGTCCATCGACGTCCGTCGAATGCCTCCGCTCCGCAAGGGACGCACGGCGGCCTGGGTGTCCTCGCTCGTCGACCTGGTCGCCGGCGAGCCGAGCAGCGCCCTCGCCTCGTACATCGCGCTCGTGGACACCGCGAACGGCATCGCCGTCCAGCAGGACCCCACCGCGTGGATGTTCCCGAACCTCGACCTGACGATCCATCTGCACCGACAGCCGGAAGGACCGTGGACCGGACTGGACACCACCGCTGCCTTCGGTCCGTCGGGACAGGGACTCACCAGCAGTGTCCTGCACGACCTCCGAGGGCCCATCGGCCACGCCGAACAGATCCTCACCGTCCGCCCGCTGTCCGGTGCCTGAACGGCGTCCGTCCGGCTGTCGCGCGGCGAGGTGCTGAGGTGCCGCCGGAGGGCGTGTCGCTGAATCAACATGACCGGACCAACGACTCGTTGATCCGAATGGCTCGGACTCGGTGGAGGATGGGCGGGTGCTCCCTCCTCGACTGCTGTGGTGTGATCCCCGGCCATCCCTCGGTTCAACCGGCAGGAGCCGGTGTCCGTGATCGTCAGTGACCCCGGCTTCCACGAACCGAGTGACGACGACTGCTCGGTGTTCGGGTATTTCTGCCAGGCGCATGACCGCCCCTACCGGCACGAGTCCTGCGGGGAAGGGCCGCACCTCATCGCTCTGAACTGTCAGGAGCACGGACCGGAGAACATGTGGCCGCAGCCGGCCATGCTGCTGTTCCCGGAAGGCTTCGATCCGCCACTGAGCGAGGCGCAGTTGGCCTGGGTACGGGCGGAGTGGGGCGCTGGCCAGGCGTGATCCGAAAGAGACGGCCCAAGGGCTGCCGGCGGGGAAGACGTCTGCCGGGCCGGCGCAGCAGGAGATCGAGGCGGGGCCGAGCCCGGTTCTCGGTGGGGTGGCGCATGTGGCGGTCGGGGCTGGTGCTGGTGGGTGAGCCGGCGGACCGGTGGGGGTACGGGGCGCGCCGCGGGCCCGGAAAGGTCGTGTGGGCGGAGTTCGGTTCCGTTACGCTCGGTCCATGACCTCCGTACCGTGCCGAAACTGGTGGCGCTCCTTCTAGGAGCGGCCACCTCCCCTCTGCACGGAACCAGGGCCGTTCGATATGGACGGCCCTTTTCTCTGCCCTCGTACGGGTACGGAAGCCGGTGATCACGGCGGGCCGTCCTCCACGCAACCAGCATCGCGGGGAGAGAGAGATCCCATGAGCAGCACCGTCACCACCGCATCGCCCGAGCAGCGCGCCGCCGAGCTGGAGGCGCGGATTCGGCAGGCGCCCGACCGGTTCCGGGTGATGACCGGGGACCGGCCCACCGGGCCGCTGCACCTCGGGCACTACTTCGGCACCCTCCACAACCGCGTCCGGCTCCAGGAGCTCGGGGTGGACGTCTTCGTGATCATCGCCGACTACCAGGTGCTCACCGACCGGGACGTCGCCGACCGGCTCGGCGAGCACATGGAGGGGATGCTGCTGGACTATCTGGCTGTCGGGATCGACCCGGCACGCTCGACGGTCTTCAACCACAGCGCGGTGCCCGCGCTCAATCAGCTGATGCTGCCGTTCCTGAGCCTGGTCTCCGTCGCCGAGCTGAACCGCAATCCCACCGTCAAGGACGAGATCGCGCACTCCCGGCAGTCGGCCGTCAGCGGGCTGATGTTCACGTACCCCGTGCACCAGGCCGCCGACATCCTGTTCTGCAAGGGGAACCTCGTCCCCGTCGGGCAGGACCAGCTGCCGCACCTCGAAGTCACGCGGACCGTCGCCCGGCGCTTCAACGAGCGGTACGGGGCGGTCTTCCCGGAACCGGACGCGCTGCTCTCCGACGCGCCGCTCCTGCTCGGCACCGACGGCACCAAGATGAGCAAGAGCCGGGGCAACTCCATCGCGCTGGGGGCCGACGCGGACGAGACGTCCCGGCTGATCAAGGGCGCGAAGACGGATGCCGAGCGGTACATCACGTACGACCCCGAGAACCGGCCCGGGGTCTCCTCGCTGGTGCTGCTGGCGGCGCTCTGTCTGGACCGGGACCCGCACGCCGTGGCGGAAGAGATCGGTGGGGGTGGCGCGGCCGCCCTCAAGCGGACCGCGACCGAGGCCGTCAACAGCCGGATGGCGCCGATCCGGGCCCGGCGGGCGGAGTACGCGCGGGACATGGGGTACGTACGGTCGGTGCTCCGGGCCGGGAACGAGCGCGCCAACGAGATCG
This sequence comes from Streptomyces sp. NPDC059832, assembly GCF_042731715.1. Classification (NCBI taxonomy): domain Bacteria; kingdom Bacillati; phylum Actinomycetota; class Actinomycetes; order Kitasatosporales; family Streptomycetaceae; genus Streptomyces; species Streptomyces sp. NPDC059832. The sequence goes on from NZ_JBHWIY010000004.1 coordinate 129,228, forward strand.
CGGCGGCGACGCTGGACGAGGTGCGGGGGGTGATGGGCGGCGGGCTCTAGGCCCTGTCGTCAAACTGCCGTCTGCCGTGCGGGCGACGACCGCAGTTCGACGACAGGGCCTGGCCCCTCAGGCGGTGGGCTCCGGCCAGGCGCCCCGGGCCGCCACCTCCAGGATCAGGGCCGCGATGTTCCAGGCGTCGTCCGCGCCGCTGTGGTGGCGGCCCTCCAGGGGGAGGCCCGCCACCTCCAGGGCCTGGGCCATGCCGGGGCGCTTGCGCAGGCCGTAGGCGGAGGTGAAGGGGAGCTTGGCGTTGGTGTGGCGGTGGCCGAACGGATAGCGGGTGCCGGTGGCCCGGCACTGGCGGGTGAACTGGTTACGGTCGTAGTCGCCCCAGCTGGCCCAGGGACGTATGCCCGATGCGTGCTCGGCGGCGAGCAGACGGCAGGCCTCGGCGAAGGAGACGCCCGTGGCCACCTCGGCCCGGGTGAGGCCGGTCAGCTCGGTGCAGAAGGCGCTGACCGTGGACCGGGCGGGCCGGACCAGGATCCGGTGGCGGGCAACCCTTCCCCGAGCTCTCAACTCCGTTCGAGCAGGGGAGACCCCATTGGCCGCGTGGAGGTCGACGACGGTCAGCCCGATCTCGATGATCTCGCTCACCGCACCGGGCGGCGGCTGCCCGTCCCAGCACGTCGCCTCGACGTCGATCACGTTCAGGAGTCCGGGGGCCGTGTCCATGGAGGGCAGGGTAGGGGGCGGGGGGAACGCCGGGCATGTGGATTTCGGCCGGCCCCGTGCCCGCCCTGCCCGCTTTGATCCGTATCCGCCCCGTCACGCCCTCGGGGCCACCGGGCGGCGTCTGCGCAGGAGTTCGGCCAGGCCCCGGCGGGTCGCGGCGATCACCACGCGGTCCTCGGGGCGCAGTACGTACCCGGGGTGCAGGTCCCAGACCAGGCCGGACGGGTGGTCCGGGGCGGGCGGGGTGGGCGTGGTCAGGTTCGGGCGCCGGTCCTCGGGCGGGGTGGCGTCCAGGGCGAGGACCCGCCAGGAGCCCGCCCGGAACGCCTGTTCCACCGTGCGGCCCTCCAGTTGCGGATGGCCCGCCACCTCGACCGCCGCGAAGAGCATCACCTTCCGCTCGACCGGGATCGCGCCCAGGATCTGCCGGCCCATCATGGCGACCGCGAAGGCCGGGGCGGCCAGATGGGAGACGGAGCGGGAGCGGGTCACGGCCTGGGGGTGGGCGGTGCGCAGGGTGCGGTAGACGGCGGTGGCGAACTCGTCGTCGTACAGGCGCAGCGCCACCCGCAGGTCCGGCTTGACCGAGCGGGCGTAGAGGGCCGCCTCCAGGTTGGTGGTGTCGATGCTGGTCAGGGCGAGGAGGGCGCGGGAGCGCTGGATCTTCGCCGCCTCCAGGACGCCCTCCTGGGTGACGTCGCCGAGGACCACCGGTACGTGCAGCCGCCGGGCCACCGGGATGCCGCGCGCGTTCGGGTCCTCCTCCACGCACACCACGGGGATGCCGAGCTCGCGCAGCCGGACGAGGACCCGCGTACCGATCTTGCCGAGGCCGAGCAGCACCACATGGCCGGACAGGCCGCGCGGCGGGCGTCGCAGCGAGGATGCCGTGCGGAGCGAGCCGAAGGCTTCCAGGACACCGGCCACCAGGAGCGGGAGCAGCATCAACCCGGCTACTCCGGACAGGAGTTGGATGATCTGGCGGGCCGTCTTGTCGCCGATCGCCGGGTCGCCCATCGCGAACAGGTCGAGCAGGGTGAGATACGCGGCGTGTACCGGATCGTCGCCGGTGGTGAGCGTGGAGGCGACGGCGAGGGCCAGGACAGCCAGGCCGACGCCCAGCGCCGACCAGCGCAGCCGCCGCGAGAAGACCTGGCCGAGCGGTGCGCCCCGGCCGCCCATCCGGGGCGTCGGACCGGGCGGGCCGGCCTGGCTGACCGCTTCCAGGACGATCGTGCCGCGCCCCGTCGCCGCCGCCACCTGCCGTTCGTCGGGCAGCAGCCGGGGCCCCTCGTCGCCGCTGCTGTCGGAGCCCTCGGTGCCCGCCGGGTCATGGGTGGTGGAGGAGAGCAGCGCGAGGGTGCACAGGCCGGGGTCGGCGATCTGGCCGCCCCCGGGCGGGGTGCGCTCGGCGGCGCGCAGCAGCAGGCCCTCCGCCTGGATGACCTTGCTGGAGCCGGTGAGGACGGTCGCCGCGAGGGCGGGGGCCGCGGTGTCGGCGTCGGAGAGGACGGTGGTGGAGGCGTCCAGCGCGGTCCGGTCCAGGCCGGGAGTGGCGACCGCCGCGGCCTGGTCGAGCAGGGTCTCCAGGTGCTGGCCCAGCTTGCGGTTGTAGAGTCGGATGACCAGCCGGACACGGGGGTTGAGGCGGCGCGCGGTCAGCGCGGCGCGGATGTTGCGCTCGTCGTCGTCGTAGACCAGCGCCAGCGCGGCGGCCGATTCGACGCCCGCCTCCTCGAAGGCCTCGTCGGACGGCTCCGGCGCCTCCAGGATGCGGACCGCCTCGACCCCGGCGTTGGTGTCGTCGCCGAGCGCGTCGGCCCCGCCCCCGCCGCCCCCGCCGTTGCGGTTCATCGCCGACGACATGCGTCCGAACAGCGCCGCCGCCAAACCCCGCCCCGACAAGGGCAGTTCCGGTCGTCGCGCGTCACGTCCGGGCGGGAGCACGAGGGTTACCCGTTCCCCGTAGACATAGCGCAGTTCGACGGCGAGCCGCCTGGCCAGTGCGTCGTCGCCGCAGACGACCATGTGTCCGCTGAACGGGGAACGTTGGGGCTGCTGGGGAAGTGGGGGCACATGACCCAGCATGCCTTGTTCCTCTCCTGTGCGAGCGTGCGGTCAGTGGTCTTCTGCCGGTTCGGCGGGCGGGAGCTCGGCAGGCGGGGGCGCCGCGTGCCGGGCCTGCGGGTTGGTGAGCAGATGGCGCGGGTCCGCGACCCGCACGATCGCCGACTCGACCGCCGCGATCCGGTCCGCGAGCAGCCCCAGCGCGGCGACGGCCCGGGTCATGGGGTCGCCGTCCGGGCCGCCCAGCGCCTGGGTGCGGACGTAGGAGGCGGTGATCGCGGACCAGCGCGCGGACTGTTCGGTGCTGAGCCGGCCGCGCAGCGCGGCGAGCTTCAGCAGGTTCGACTCCGCGCCGCTCGTCAGCGTCTGGGCCTCGCCCGCGTAGTGGTCCTCGATGACGGCGGACAGCTCCGCGTCGTTCATCACCGGCACGATCCGCTCGGCGATCTTGTTCATGTTGCGGTACGAGCCCTGGAGCCGGAACGGCGGCTCGGTGCGCGTCGCGTCCGTCTGCGCCGCCGAGGCGATGTACGCGGCGTTCACGGCGAGCACCGTGTCCCGGGCGGTCAGCAGATGGCGCAGGACCGCGACGATCCGGTCCACCTCGGCGGGGGTGTACGGATGGTCCAGCCGGTCCGCGCCGGGCGCCGGGGCGGTGTGGGAGGCGAGGCGTACGAACCGGACGAGGTCGTCGCGGGAACGGCCGGCGAGCGGGGCCAGCACCGGGTTGGCGGTCAGCGCGTTCTCGACGAAGCTCAGCGCGAAGACGTCCTCGCGGCCGCTCAGCACCTCGCCGAGGTTCCAGACGTCGGCCCGGTTGGCGAGCATGTCGGGGATGCGGAACCGCTCGCCCGACTCCGTGTACGGATTGCCCGCCATGCACACCGCGAAGCGCTTGCCCCGCAGGTCGTGGCTGCGGGGTTCGCCGTCCCGCACGCCCTCGATGCGGCGGGTGGCGTCGCAGAGCGGGATGAACTTCTGGAGCAGCTCCGGTGAGGTGTGCTGGATGTCGTCGAGGTAGAGGAGCGTGTTGTTGCCGGACTCCAGCGCGAAGTTGATCTTCTCGATCTCCTGGCGGGCGGTCGCGGTGCGGGCCTGGGCCGGGTCGAGCGAGGTCACGTCGTGGCCGAGGTTCGGTCCGCTGATCTTGACGAGGACCAGGCCGAGCCGGTCGGCGACGTACTCCATGAGCGTCGTCTTGCCGTAGCCGGGCGGTGACACGAGCAGCAGCAGGCCCTGCGAGTCGGTGCGCCGGTCGGCGTCGGCGGTGCCGAGCTGCTTGGCGAGGCTGTCGCCGATCAGCGGCAGATACACCTCGTCCAGCAGCCGGTTGCGGACGAACGCCGACATGACGCGCGGCCGGTGGTCGTCCAGCCGCAGCCGGGTCCGCTCGGCGTTCACCAGCGCGGTGCGCCGGCGCTGGTAGGCGCGGAACCCGGGGACGGCCACGGTGCGGAACCCGGCGGTGCGGGCGAGGAGTTCGTCGAGCCGGACGGTCAGTGTGCCCCGGTCGATGCGCGGGTGGGTGCCGAGCAGACCGTCCACCCGCGCGGTCAGCGGGGCCTCGCAGTCGTACCGGTCGAGCACCGGATCCGGGCAGAGCTCCACGGCGACGGCCTCCGCGAGATCGCCCGCGTCGATCACGGTGCCGCTCGCGGCGGCGTACGAGGAGAGCCAGCCCTCGACGAGCTGGCGGCGGGCCGGCAGGTCGTCGCGGAGCGCGGCGAGATCCTCGTCGTACGCCGAAGTCCCGGTCGTACGGCGGAACTTGTCCAGGAAGGTGCGGGCGGCGGCGCTGGTCACGAATCCGGCCGGGCCGCTCGTCAGCTCCTCGAAGAGATACGCGGCGACGGCGGACGGTTCGTCGCCCGGGATGACGGCCGCCCACTCCTCCTGAAGGGCGTCGACCGCCGGGGCGAGGCCGAAGGTCTCGCGGGCGCGGGCCAGCGAGAGCGCCCGCCGGGTCCATGAGGTGCGCCGGGCCTCGTCCGTGCCGTACGCCCAGAAGAGCTGGGCCGCCGCCCGTACGGCGGGCGGGCAGCGCAGCAGGCCGGCCCCGGAGTGCAGCCGCAGCAGGGCGGTGAGGATCGCGGTGGCGTCCTCGTCGTGCACGCCGCGCTGATGACCCTCGTCGTACGCGGCGGCGGCCGACTCCCGTACCAGAGCGGCGAGTTCGGCCGGGTCGAGGGCGGCGAGGGTGTCCGCGCCCCGCTCGTCGAGGAGCCGCGCGGCCAGGTGCTCGCCCCGGTAGACCCGCGGGGACTCGGAGGGGAGGGTCTGCTCCCAGTACGGGCGGGTCGCCTCGAACTCCGGGTCGGTGACCGGGGAGCGGTAGTCCGTGCCGGTGAGGGCGAACGCGAGCCGGTCCCCGTGCGGGACGAGCGTCAGGTCGAAGGGCTGGGTGTTCACGGCGAACCGGTGCCGTCCCAGCCGGATCGTGGCGCCGCCGTCCGCGTACAGCTCACTGCGGTCGCGCAGCGCCCGGCCGGCCTCCTGGCGGGCGGCCAGCAACTGCCCGTCGAGCTCCTCGGCGCGCACCGGATCGCCCAGTCCGCGCAGCTCCTTGGCGGTGCGGCGGACCTTGGCGACCATCGGGTCGGAGGCGAAGTAGGTGTGGACGGCGTCCAGGTCGGGCAGGGCGGACAGCCGCCGCGAGACGGTCTCCAGGACCCGGGCCGCCGAATCCGCCAGCCGCTCGGCGCGCCGGGCGCGGGCGTCCTGCAGGGTCTGCTTGCGGGCCGAGAACGCCTCGTACACCTCCGTACGGCGCTCGGCCAGCTCGGCGAGGAAGTCGTCGAACTCCGCGAATCGTGACTCCAGGTTCTCCAACTGGAGGAGCAGCCGTGCCAGTTGTTCGTCGCAGGCGTCGGGGGTGTCCGAGGCGGCGATGGCCCCGGTGACGGCCTGCCCGAGCAGGGCGAACTCGGCGGCGAACTCGGCGCGGCCCTCGTGGTCGAGGAGTTCGCGGCGGCGTGCTTCGAGTGTGGCGCGGGCCCGGTTGACCCCGCCGAGGACCTCGGCGATCCGCTCCAGGATCGACGTACGGACCCTCGTGTCCCCGATGTCGAGACCGGCGACGACATCCGTGACGGTGCTCAGGCCCTCCGTCATCCCGTTCAGCCGCTCGCCGAGCGCCGCCGCGTCCGCGACGGTGGCGAGCGCGGACGCCTCGGCGGTGAGGCCGGCGATGTCCTCGTGGTAGCCGCTGAAGGCGTCGTCCCGGCCGAGGAAGGCGACGGCGCGCTGCGCGGCCGATTCCAGGTCGGCGGCGGTCGCGGCGGAGAGTTCGGCGATCCGCCCGGTGTCCGCGTACCGCATCTCGGAGAGCGTCGCCAAGTGGCCGTGGGCGCGGCGCAGTTCGGTCAGCCGGTCCACCCAGGCGGCGGCCGAGCGCGGGGCCTCGCCGCGGATGCGGCGGACGAGCGCGGTGATCCGGTCGGCCGCCCCGTCGAGTGCTTCGGCGGCCTGCCGGGTCAGCTCCCGTACCGTCTCGAACTCGGTCAGGACCTGCTGGGCGGTGGCCTTCAGCTCTGCCAACGGATCGGCGAGCGCACCGAGCTCGGAGTCGGTGAGCCAGTGGTAGCGGTCGGTGGCGCGGGTGCAGTCCGTGACCAGCTGCGCGTACACGGCGGCGGTCGGGGTCGTCTCGGCGGCGCTGTGCGCCAGCGCCAGGCAGTCGGAGATCCCGCGCACCAGATCGGCGTTGCCGACCCGGGCCAGCGGGCCCGTCCCGGCGGGGCGGGAGGCCGCGTGGGTGTCGGAGACGTACGGGGTCCGCCAGCGCTGCAAGGGGTGGACCCGGGCCGGTTCGTCGCCGGTGGCGATGGTGCGCAGCAGGACGAGCGTGCCGTCGTCGAGCAGGGCGTGGCCGCGGCCCTGGAGCGGGGTGGCGACCTCCTGCCGGATCAGGTTGTAGGGCAGGAGCAGGCCGCGGCCGTCGTCGGGGGAGCGGAAGACGTAGAGGACGTCCTCGCCGTTCGGGGAACGGACAGCGCCCTCGAAGACCGGGTCGGTGAGCGGCTCGGCGATGTCGAAGGTCTTGGCGGTGCCGGTGGTGAGGTAGTAGCCGCCGGGGAAGATGATCCCCTGGTCCTCCGGGAGCCGGTGGCAGGCCGGCCCGATGCCGTCCAGGCGCAGAACGGTCCCGAGCAGCGAGTTGAAGACCAGGTACCGCCAGGACTCCTCGTTGTACGGGCGGACCCGGAGCAGGACCAGCGGTCCGATCGTGGCGTGCTCGACCTCCGCGTCGGCGAGCGACTGGAGGGGTTCGGCGACCGGCTCCTCGTAGATCCCGTCGGGAGTGTCGGTGTCGTTCACCGTCTTGACGGTGAGGGTGCCACCGAGCGTGTCGACGAAGAGCACGGCGGCGTCCGCGCCGTCCCCGCCCACCGCGATGTGCGGGTGCCGGCCGAGGACGTGCGACTCGCGCCCCGCGACGGTCCAGGTGAAGTCGTGCGACGGCGGGAAGACGTGGTCGCGGTCGCCGCGCGCGTCCAGGAACGCGCCCGGCGAACCGTCCGGGCCGAGCGCCCAGCGCAGCACCCGGACGCCGTCCGCGCTCTCGCCGGTGCGGAAGACGGCGAGCAGCTTTCCGTCCACCCGGCGCAGCCGCAGCAGCCGGGCGTCGCGGTAGTAGCGGTGCAGCCCCGTGAACTCGCGTACGAAGCTCTCGTCGGCCAGCGGCCCGTCCGCGACGGGCGACCCCAACTCCGGCCCGTACAGGGCCAGTACGTCGGCCACCTCGGCCGGATCCGCCGACCCCGGGCCCCGTTCGAAGCCGAACAGCAGCCGCCCGCCGACGGCCACCAGGTCGCGGGGCACGGCCGCGCGCTCGGTGCGGATCTGCTCGGTGCCGGTGAGCCGGAGCTCGGTCGAGCCGAACTCCTCGGTGCGCCGGGTGTTGAGCTCCTCGGCGCGGCGCGCGAGCTCGGCGGCCCGGTCGCCGAGCCGGCGGCGCAGCACGTCGTACGTCCCCGCGTCCACGGGGCCGCCGGTGGGCGCTGCGGTCGTGGTGTCGGTGTCCATACGTACGGCTCTCCCTGCGAGGTGTTACGAGACGTGTGGTGCGGGTGGTGCGTCCGGCTGTCGGGCTGCGCAGCCTCCGGCCGCGCTGTTTCCTCCGTCGCCGGACGGGCTTCGGGTGCCCCGCCCGTCCGGCGATCCGAGCCCGGCCTGATCCAGCCGAAAGGCCCTAGGCGACCGGCGTCGACCCGTTCCGCGAGACGGGTACGGCGGAGGCGTCCGCCGCTGCGGTCACCGCGGGGACATCCGCCCCGGCCATCGCCGAGACCGGCAGGTCGGCCAGTCCCAACTCCTTCGCAGCGGACAGCAGTTGCTGGATCTGGCCCGGTGCGACCCCGGCGCCCGGTGCCCGCATCATCCGCATCAGCAGCGCGGACACCGTCAGATTCTGCACATCGCCCGTGGACACCGACCCGAGCACCCGGGTCAGATCGTCCGTGAACGAGGACGTGCCGTTCAGCCACGGACCCGCGAGGGCCTTCGCGGTGTCCGAGTTCTCCACGAACCCGTCGAGGCTCTTGCCCATCGAGATGGACGAGACCAGCCGGTCGAAGAAGACCGACTCCCCGCCGACGATGTCGATGTCGGCGTTCTCCAGGCCGGTGGCCAGCACCGTCGCCTGCGCCTCGGCCACCTGCCGCTGCACATCGAGGCCGGCCAGCCGGATCTCCTTCTCCGCGGCGAGCCGCAGCCGGTACTCCTCGTGCCCGCGCGAGGCGTCGTCCAGTGCCGCCATCGCCGCCGCCTTCTCGGTCAGGCCAGCCGCCTCGGCCTTCAGCTTCTCGCCGATCACCGCCGCGTCGGCCGTCGCCTGGGCCTGGGTGCCCTCCGCCGTCGCGAGCGCCTTGAGCCTGGCACCCTCCGCCTCGGCCTTGAGCCGGGCGGACGTGGCCTCGGCCTCGGCGAGACCGGCCTTCTCGATGACATCGGCCTCCGCCTCACGCACCTGGATCTCCGCGAGGCCGGGCGCCGCGGACTCCGCCTGGATGCCCTCGGCCAGCCGCAGCTTCGCCTGGGCGTCCAGGTCCGCGGTCTTCAGCCGGGCCTCGGCGAGCGTCAGCTGCTCGGCGGCCAGGTGGGTGGCCGCGGCCTCGGCCGCCTCGGCGGCCTTGATGTCCTTGACCAGCTTCTCCTGGGCCTCCGCCTCGGCGGCGATGATGACCGACTTGCGGGTGCGCTCCGACTCCTCGACGGCCCGCAGCGTCTTGATGGACTCCTCCTGCTCGGCGACCGTACGGTCCACCGCGATCCGCTCCCGGATCACATCGGCGACCTCGCGGCGCTCGGCCTCGACCTCCTTCGTCGCGGCGATCCGGTCGAGCTCGGTCTGCCGCTCGCGTCCGATGACCTCGATCAGCCGGTCCTTCTCGATGCGCTCGTTCTCCACGGCGATGACGCGCTCACGGTTCTTCTGCGCGACGGCGATCTCCCGGGCCTGGTTCTCGCGCTGGATGCCGAGCTGCTCCTCGGTGCGGATGAACGCGGCCTGGGCGCCCAGCCGTTCCTCCTCCTGGACCTTGGCGGTGGCGGCCTCCTCGCGGGCCCGCAGCGTCTCGACCTCGCGGCGCTGCTTGATCTCGGCCTCGGCCTGCCGGCGCTCCAGCTCCAGGATGGTCTCGCGGGCGTCGACGTCCTGCCGGGTGATCTCCTTCTGCTCGGTGCGCTGGAACTCGTTGGTGCGCACGTGCTCGATCGCCGTCAGCTCGGTGATCTTGCGGATGCCCTGCGCGTCGAGGATGTTGGCGCCGTCGAGCTGCGTCATCGGCGTCTGTTCGAGGAAGTCGATCGCCGCGTCGTCGAGGTGGTAGCCGTTCAGGTCGGTGCCGATGACCCGGATGATCCGGTCCCGGAACTCCTCGCGCTTGGTGTAGAGGTCGACGAAGTCCAGCTGCTTGCCGACGGTCTTGAGCGCCTCGGCGAACTTCGCGCCGAAGAACTCCTGGATCGCCACCTTGTCGCTGGCCCGCTCCGTACCGATGGACTGGGCGACCTTGATGACGTCCTCGACGGTCTTGTTGACCCGCACGAAGAAGTTGATGTGGATGTCGGCGCGGATGTTGTCCTGGCAGATCAGGCCCTCGCGCCCGGTGCGGCGGATCTCGATGGTCTTCACCGAGATGTCCATGGTCTCGGCCTTGTGCAGCACCGGCAGGACGACGGCCCCGGTGAAGGTGACATCGACCTTCTTGGTCTTGGAAATGATCAGCGCCTTGCCCTGCTCGACCTTGCGGAAGAGCCGGCTGACGACGAGGAGCAGGGCGACGGCGATGAGCAGGACAACGGCTACGAGCACACCGAAGCCCAGGGTGATGGCATCCATGACAGTCCTTGGCGGCTGGTGAGGAAGGTGGTGAAAGGAAGGGGGGTGCGGCGGTTGTGGCAGCGGCGGGCCCGAGGGCGGGCGACCGGCTGCGCGACGGCGGCGACGCGACGGGCGGTGCGGGAGGCCGACCGCGGTGGTCGGTCCGGGCGGTCCGGCCGGTCAGCCGCTACGGCGCGGGGTCCGGCGCGCACCCGTGCGCGGCGCCGTGCGTGGTCGGGGCGTCGGCGGTCCCGGGTCCAGCGCCTTGTCGTAGGACGAGACCCAGAAGAACTCGCCCTCGTCGTCGTACGCGTACAGAAGTCCCGCACTGCCCGCGGCGAGGACCGTGTCGTCCGCCGGAGCGAGCAGCCTGACCTGGACGATCGCGGTGGAGCCGTCGTCCGCCGTGACCTCGGCCTGGCCGAAGTCGGAGCTGACGGAACCGGTACGGATCGTGCAGACCCGGCCCAGGAAGTCCTGCCGCGATGGAGGAGGTTCGTCCGGGAAGCGCCGACGGAAGCAGCGCACCAGCACCCGCAGCACGATCCAGCCGAGCAGCAGCGCCCCGGCGAGCACTCCACAGGCGAGCGCGGCCCGGGTGAGCCCGGTGGCCTCGCCGCGGTGCAGCAGGACCGTACCGGTGAGGCTCGCGAACCAGCCGACGACGACCATCACGGACACCGAGACGGTGACCGGCACCCCGCCGATCCCGGCCAGGTCGGTGTCGAGGTCGCCGTCGAAGGAGTGGTGGTCGGCCGCACCGGCCAGCACGAGGAGCCAGAAGAAGACGACGACGGCCAGTGCGGCGCCGAACAGAACGGCCGGAAACGCGGTCGCCGCGCTCAAGAACTCCTGCATCCGTCCACCCCCATGTCCTGCCGGGCGGCCGACGGTGACCCAGGTGCTGCGGCGCCGCCTGAAACGGTGCCGCAGCAGCCGGGTCGTCCCCCGTGTCCCCCCGTGTTCCCCCGGTTGGTGCTGACCGGATCGTGTCATTCGGGGGCATCGCACCGCACTGCCGGAGTCCGGCAATCTTTACCCTTCCTTGATGCCGGGCACCGGCACCGGCCGGTATGCGTTGAGTGAGCGTCAATGCCGCGTCAGGACTGAAGGAGAATGCGTGCCGGAGCCGGAAATACCCGATGAGCTTCTGGGTGACTATGCCCGCATGCTGGCCGATGTGGCTGCCACCGGCCGCCGGCTCACCCGGGACGAGCTGGAGGACCGCCGCCTGCTGGGCCGGGAGGCCGCCGAGTCCGGATTCCAGTTGCGCGCCCTGGTCGTCCGTCATCTCGCCGAGACCCGCACCGCCTGGCCGCTCGCCTCCGCCGCCGGCGGCGCGTCCACGGATTCGGTGCTGGCCGCGGTCGAGCAGGCCGTCGACGCCTTCGCGGAGGGATTCGAGCGGGCCCAGCGGATGACGGTGCGCCGGGAGGAGGCGGCGCGCCGCGAGTTCATCGACGATCTGCTGTACGGGCGCAGCGATCTGGGCCGGCTCGCCGAGCGGGCCACCCGGTTCGGCCTGCGGCTCTCGCGCGCCCACGCGGTCGCGGTGGCGACGGGCCCGGAGGCGTACACGGAGACCGACTCGGTACCGCGCACGGTCGAGGCGGCGCTGCTCGCCCGGTTCAGCGGCCGGAAGATCCTGCTCACGACGAAGGACGGGCGGCTGGTCTGCATCGCGCCGGGCAGCCAGCCCGATGTCCTGCGGTACTTCGCCAAGCAGTCGCACGCGGCGACGGACGGCGGCCGGGTCGCGGTGGGCCGCCCGCACCACGGGCCGGGCGGCGTGGTCCAGTCCTACGACGAGGCGCTGGACGCGCTGGATCTGGCGGAGCGGATGGCTCTGGACGATCCGGTGCTGTACGCCGCCGATCTGCTGGTCTACCCGGTGCTGACCCGGGACCGGCAGGCGATGGCCGATCTGGTGCGCAGTGAGCTGGGCCCGCTCCAGCAGGCCCGCGGCGGTGCCGAGCCGCTTCTGAAGACGCTCAACGTCTACTTCGACGCGGGCTGTGTGGCCGCCGAGACGGCCCGCCGGCTGTCGCTGAGCGTGCGGGCGCTGACCTATCGGCTGGAGCGGATCCACCAGCTGACCGGTTCCGACCCGTCCGACCCGATGCACCGCTACACCTTGCAGACGGCGGTCATCGGGGCCCGGCTGCTGGACTGGCCCGCCAAGGAACTGTGACGGGGCGGGGTGGGGCGGGACGTCACGGGACCCCGCACCCGTCGTCGCGCGTGCGGTGGATGCGGGGTCCGGAGAGAGGTGGCCGGGGATGCGCAGGGGGGGAGTCGCGCATCCCCGGCCTGCCGGACGCCGACCGGTGGTCAGTCGGTCCGCGTTTCTTCCGGCGGTTCGGGGCGCCGGACCGGGCAGCCGGTCCGGCGGACGGGACGAGCTACAGGTCGAACTCGTGCGGCGGGAGGTCGAGGGCGAAGCACGCCTCGCGCACGACGGCCTGCTCCGACTTGTCGAAGTCGCCGTCGGCGCCGCCGATGACGATGCCGATCTGGATGACGGCACGCGCCTCGGCGGGCTTCTTCTTCGCCTTGCCGATCTCCTGGAGCACGCTGACCTTGCCGAAGGCGAAGTCGGCGGTGAGCTTGTTCACGTAGTCGTTGAAGCGGCGCTGCAGATCGTCCGCCGGGAAGTTCTGCAGGACCTCGTTGGTGGCGATCAGCGAGGCGACGCGCTGGCGCTCGGACGGGTCGATGGAACCGTCGGCGGCGGCGACGAGGGCGCACATGGCCATGCTCGCGTCGCGGAACGCCCCGCTCTTCAGGTCGTTCTTCTTCGCTTCCAGCTGCGACTGCATCGACGAGGCGGATTCCTTGATCCGATCCCACAGTGCCATGACGTCTCCATACGTTGCGTTGCGGTGCGTTGCCGGATTGAGGTCCAACTCTACAGACGTGTAGAAGCAAGTGCCCCACCCGGCAAGCTTTGCCCCGTCGCGTCGTCCAGCACGCACGCTCGCCGCGTTGGCCGGAAGCCCCGGTGGCTCCGCTACAAGGACTCCCGGCCGCCTTGCGATCACACGCACTGGACGACGCTCCTTCCGGGCAAACATTGCCGGTCACGGCACTCGCAGCAGCGGCACCCGCTGTGTCCCGGAAGCGCGCCCGGGAACAGCGGTCAGTAAGATGCTGCGACGCCGCGGCCGACGCGGCATCGCAGAAGGGCGGACCCCCGATGGACTCGGCCAGGCCCGGCCACCACCCGGACAACGAACCACCGCGCGACGGAGTGCCCGCCCCCGTGGCACCGCTCCCCGGCGCCGTGCACCCCGCGGCCCGGCGGCTGCGCAGGCGCGGGCAGGGCGAACTGGAGGCCCAGGTCCTCGCCGTGCTGCACTCGGCGAACGGCCCCGCGACGGCCGGCTGGGTCCAGGAACACCTCGAAGGCGACCTCGCGTACACCACCGTCATCACGATCCTCTCCCGCCTCTACGCGAAGAAGGCCGTGACCAGGTCCCGCGAGGGCCGCTCCTACACCTGGACGTCCGCCTCCGACGAGGCCGGTCTCGCGGCCCTGCGGATGCGCCGGGTGCTGGACGGCGAACGGGACCGGGACGCCGTGCTCGCCCGCTTCATCTCGGACCTCTCCCCCGGCGACGAGGAGCGGCTGCGCGCACTTCTGGCGCGGGCGGACGCCCCGGACGACCCGGGCAACCCCCGTGACACGGAAGGCCTGTAGCCCGCCGATGGGTGTCTTCGTCTGTCTGCCGCTCGTGCTGCCGCTGACCGCGCTGCCGATCGCGCGCCTGGCCGAACAGCATCTGCACCCCCGCATCGCGACCCGGCTGCTCGCCGTCGTCGGCGCGATGCTCGCCCTGTGCAGCACGCTCTGTCTGGGTCTGCTGATGGTGGTGGGTACCGCACAACTGCCGGGCAATCCGCTGCCGGACAGCTGGTCGGATCCGGAGGTGCGGGACGCGGTGCCGTACGAGGTGAAGGCGGGCATCGTCGCGATCGGGGCGCTGGCGGCGGTGCTGGTGGCGTGCGGGTGGACGGTCTACCGTCATCTGCGGCTGCGGATCGGCGCGCGCCGCGCGCTGGCCGCCGCGCCCTCCGTCGTCTCGGGCGACGTCGCGGTGCTCCCGGACCCGGAGCCGTACGCCTACGCGCTGCCCGGGAGTCCGGGCCGCGTCGTCGTCTCGACCGCGATGGCCGAGTGCCTGGACGCCCGTGAGCGGCGGGCCCTGATCGCCCATGAGCGGGCCCATCTGGCCGCCCGGCACCACCGTTATCTGCTGGCCGCCCAACTCGCGGCGCGCGCCAACCCGTTCCTGCTGCCGCTGCGTACCGCGGTGTCGTTCAGCACCGAACGGTGGGCGGACGAGGAGGCCGCGTGCGCGGTCGGCGACCGGCGGGTGGTGGCCGTCGCGGTCGGCAAGGCGGCGCTGTACTCGCACCGCGCCCCGGACGTCTCGGCCGGTTTCGCCGCCTTCGCGGCCCCGGCGGGCCCCGTGCCGCGCCGGGTCGCGGCGCTGCTCGCCCCGGTCCCGCCGGTCCGGCTGTGGCCGCCGTCGTCCGCCCACGTCGCCCTCGCGGCGCTGGTCGCGACGGTGGGCACGGCGGCCTCGGCGCTGTCGTCGCTCAACGCGGCCGTGACGCTGGTGGGCATCCTGCACGCGGCGACCCCGTTGTGAGCCGGGCGGGCCCGTCGGACGGTCGTCCGCCGGGCCCGTACGTCCGGCCTCAGTCGGCGGAGGAGGCGAACTCCTCCTGGACGGCCGGCGCGGCGGGCACCGGACGCGGCGCGGGGAGTTCGCCGCTCCCCTTCCCGCCGCCGCTGCCGCCGCTGCCGCCGTCCCGGCCGCGCCATGCCTGGATCCTGGCCACGACCGGCTGGGTCCAGCGGGCGGTGAGCGGTCCGACGATGACGAGGATGAGGACGTAGGCGGTGGCGATGGGCCCGATCCGGGGTTCGGTCGCCACCGCGAGACCGGCGATGACGATGGAGAACTCACCGCGTGCGACGAGCGTTCCGCCGGCCCGCCACCGTCCGCGCGAACCGATTCCGGCCCGCCGGGCCGCGTACCAACCGGTGGCGATCTTGGTGAGGACGGTGGTGATCGCCAGCAGCGCCGCGGGGAGCAGCACCGGCGGGATCTCGGCCGGATTGGTGGAGAGCCCGAAGAACACGAAGAAGACGGCGGCGAACAGGTCCCGCAGCGGCGTCAGCAGCTTGCGCGCCCCCTCGGCGACCTCGCCCGAGAGCGCGATCCCGACCAGGAACGCGCCGACGGCGGCGGACACCTGCAACTCCTGTGCCACACCGGCCACCAGGACGGTCAGCCCGAGGACGACCAGCAGCAGCATCTCCGGATTGTCCGAGGACACCGCGCGGCTGATCAACCGCCCGTGCCGCAGCGCCAGATAGAGCACGAACCCGACGGTGCCCAGCGCGATGAGCAGGGCGATGCTGCCCCCGGCGAGGCCCACGCCCGCGAGCATCGCGGTGAGCAGCGGCAGATAGACGGCCATCGACAGGTCCTCGATGACGAGCACGCCGAGGATGACGGGCGTCTCCCGGTTGCCCAGCCGCCCGAGGTCGGTGAGCACCTTCGCGATGACCCCGGACGAGGAGATCCAGGTGACCCCGGCCAGGGCGACCGCTCCGACCGGCCCCCAGCCGAGCAGCAGCGCCGCCACCGCTCCCGGGGTCGCGTTGAGCACGAAGTCCACGGCCCCGGACGGGTATTGGGTCTTGAGGCTGGTCACCAGTTCCGAGGCGCTGTACTCCAGGCCGAGCAGGAGCAGCAGCAGGATGACGCCGATCTCGGCACCGACGGCGGTGAATTCCTCACTGGCCCCCAGCGGCAGGAGCCCGCCCTCGCCGAAGGCGAGCCCGGCCAGCAGGTAGAGCGGGATCGGCGAGAGCCCTATGCGTCCGGCGAACCGTCCGATGAGTCCGAGCCCCAGAATGACGGAGCCGAGCTCCACCAGCAGTGCGGTCGTGTCGTGCACGGTCAGCCCTCCGCAATGATCTCGGAGAGCGTGTCGACGCCCTCACGTGTACCGACGACCACGAGCGTGTCCCCGATGGCCAGCCGGAAGTCCGGTCCGGGGGACGGATGCGCGCTGTGGGTCCGCAGCACGGCGACGATCGAGGCCCCCGTCCTGGTCCGGGCCTTGGTGTCCCCGAGCAGCCGCCCGCCGTACGGCGAGCGCGTCCCGAGCGGGATGTGCTCGGTGACCAGGTCGATGCCCTCGGTGCGTACGGCGTCGATGGGCGCGGCGTCGATGAGGTGCGCGAGGCCGGTGGCCTCCTGTGGTGTCAGGGGTACCGAGAGCCGGCAGGAATCGGGGTCGTCCTGGTCGTAGAAGCCGATGAACCGCCGCCCGTCGTGGTGGACGACGACGGAGATGTGCTGGCCCGACTCGGTCGTGTAGTCGTACTGCACACCGACTCCGGGCAGCGTGGTGCGGTGGGTTCCCATGGCTTCCTCCCGAGAGGTGCGGCGGCTCTTGACGCACTTGGTGATCTCTTTATCTACGCATTACCTTATCCGGAGGGTCCCGCCGCCTGTGGGGCGCGGGGCTGCCGGGTTCGCATCCGGTGCGCTTCGCGCGTGAGCGATGAGTTCGGGCGGCGGATCGGGTCTTGCCCGGTATGGCCCGGATCGTCGCTGATCGCGGCCATCGCCGGGCCGGGTCCGGAGATGCGGTGGAGTACCTCGTCGGTCGAAATGCTCCAGCCCGCTGGCAGCCCTAGTTCGGGGTGGCCCTCGCATCGGTAAGAACTCCGTCGCTGATCGCGCCCCGCAGTAAGCGAGCAATCTCTTCGGGCTTGAGACCGATGCTGTCGATTCCGGCCACGGTCAGCGGGATCTCCTCCAGGGCGTATTCGCCCCGGCCTTCGGTGCTGAACTCGGGTCCGGTGCGGTCGTCGAAGGACCATGCCTCGATGCGGGCGAGGTAGAAGAGTTGTCGCTCGTCGTCGGTCTCCAGCGTGTGCAGGAGGCGGACGATGTCGGCCTTGCCGGCGATCTCCTCGTGGATCTCCCGGTGGAGGGCGGCCTCCCGGGATTCGTCGGTGGCTTCGACTCCGCCTCCGGGCAGGACCCAGTAGACGGGGATGCCGGGCCGGGTGCGGCGGATGACCAGCATCGTCTTGTTCGGGGTGACGAGGACAGCGCGGACTCGCTCGATCATGTGGTGCTCTTTCCTTGGTTGTTGGCGGTCTCAGTGCAGCAGCCAGCCGCCGTCGACGTGTACGGATTGCCCAGTGATGAACGACGCGGAGGGGCCGACGAGGAACGCGACCAGGGCCGCTACGTCCTCGGGCCGCCCACGGCGGGGAACGTACTGCCGCTGGATCTGGTCTGCGGGACGGGCCCGGAACTGGGTCGGGATGGCGGTCTCGGCCTCAACCTGGATGGCTCCGGGCAGGACGGTGTTGACGCAGACGCCGTACGGGCCGAGTTCGCGGGCGAGGGAACGGGTTAAGCCCAGCAGCCCGGCCTTCGCGGTGCTGTACGCGACGAGGTCGGTGCGTCCGACGCGGGCGTTGACGCTCCCGATGTTGACGATCCGGCCCCACCGGCGTTCGACCATCCCGGGGGTCACCGCGTGGCAGATGCGGTAGTGGGCGGTGAGGTTCACGTCGAGGGAGTAGTTCCAGGCGTGTTGGGGCTGGACCCCGAGGCGATCAACCTTCCGGAGGCCATGCCGGTGGCACTCCACGCCGATACCGTGGCATCAGTCCTGCACCTGGGAAGGAGCGACGTGGAGCGTCGGGAATTCATCCTCGCGTCCAGTGGATACGCCCTGTCCGCGCTCGGTCTGCCCGACATGGACAGCATCACCCGCCGGACCAGGACCGTCCCCTCCGGAGCCGTCCGCGTCGGCCAGGGCGAAGTGTCGGCCGTGCGTCACATGGTGAAGGCCCTCGGCGATTCGGCCTCCGAGCTCGGCGGCGGCCACGCCCGCCACCTGGCCGTCCGCTACCTCACCCAGGACGTAGCTCCCTGGCTGGAGGGCCGCTTCACCGAGGCCACCGGCCACGAGCTGTTCGCCGCGACCTCTCAGCTCGTCCATCTCGCCGGCTGGATGGCCCAGGACGAGGGAGACACCCCCGAACTGCGCGGACTTGCCCAGCGTTACTACGCGCACTCGTTCCGCCTGGCCGCCGAGGCCGACGATCCAGAGCTTTCGGCGACCGCACTGCGGGGGCTGGCCGTCCAGTGTGTCGATCTGGGCTATCGGGCCGAGGCGGTCCAGCTCGGCGAAGCCTGCGTCGAATACGGCCGACACCTCGACAACCCGCGCGCGGTCGCCTACTACGAGGCCACCCTCGCCAACGCCGCTGCCCAGGACGACGACCGAAGCATGGCCATCAAGCATCTCGCCAGGTCCGAGACCGCCATCGCCAAGCCGGCAGCCGCGGTCGGTGATTCCTGGGCCGCCCACTACTCACCCGGCCGCTGGGCCCACGAATCCGGCATGATTCTCTCCCGCCTCGGCGACCTCGACGCCGCCGAGGAACGCCTCCACCTGGCTCTCGACATCCACGACCTCGACCGCCGCCGTACACGCGCTATCGTCCTCGCCGACCTTGGCGGCGTCCGCCTGCGGCAAGGCAACATCGACGGCGCCATGGCCACCTGGCGCGACTTCCTCGACTGCGCCGACGGCATCCGCTCGGTGAAGGTCCAGGCCGCTCTCCAGGACATGCGCGTCCGCCTGCGTCGGCACAACGGAGTTCCGGAGGCCCAGGAACTCCGCGAGCGAGCGGCCCGTGTGACCGTCTAGATCAAAAAAGTGTCCACCTGGACCCGGAGGACCTCTTGCCTGTATGCACTTTTTGGCTTCAGTGCAAGGAGTTCTTTTGGCTCCACCGACCAGCCGAGTGGGGCGTGTTGACGGCAGCTTTGAAGCCTCGGTGGACCTTCGTCAGCGCGCCCCGGCATGTGTGTGGAGGGTTGCCGACCCGGCTCGACTCAGGTTGCGGACCGCCCAGTGGCCGCGCCGGGTGGACGAGAACGGGCGATGGTGCGGCCGGCACTGGGACCTGACTCGTCGGCCCCATGCGCGTATCCGTCATCGGTTGCGGTCACCCGCTCCACGAAGAAGCCCCGGGCCAGCGGCCCGGGGCTTCTTCTTTGTCTACACCGCGCCGGAGCGCCGTCCATAGAAGTGGACTTACCGTCAGGAGATGCGGATGTCCGACCAGTTCGTGGTCTTGCCGGCCTGCGACCGGTTGCCGAAGCCGCCCTGGCCGTTGCCCTGGTTCAGCCAGGCGCGGCCGGTCTTGTCGAGGGAGATCAGGTCGGCCCGGCCGTCACCGGACAGGTCGAGCCCGCCGACCACGTCCTTGTAGGAGGTGCCCCAGTCCTTGAAGACCAGCGACCGGGGCTTGAAGGTGCCGGTGCCGGTCCCTCGGAACCGCCACAGCTCGTTCGACGCGTCGAGGGCCAGCAGGTCGTTCTTGCCGTCGCCGTCGAGGTCCCCGGCGGCCAGCAGCTTCTTGTAGCCGCCGAAGCCGGACCCGGCGAGCGAGCGGGCCTTGAAGCCGCCCGCGCCGTTGTTCGCGTACACGTACAGCTTCCCGGTCGAGGCGGACCGGGTCAGCAGGTCGGCCCGGCCGTCGCCCGTCACGTCGCCGGGCGAGACGACCGCGTTGTATCCGCTCCAGTCCGAGGAGACCTTGACGTGGAACGACTGCTGGTCGGGCAGCCCGCCGCAGACCGTCGGGTAGACGCGGGCCTCGCCCTTCGGGTAGCGGACGAACACGTCGTTGCAGCGGTCGCCGTCGAGGTCGCCGTACGGCAGCACGAGCGTGCCCGCCGGCCAGCTGCTCGCGCGCTGCCCCGCGGACAGCTTCGTCGCAGTGCCCGCGTACACCTTCAGCCCGGTGCTGTTCCGGCCGAACAGGTCGGGCTTGCCGTCGTCCGTGTAGTCACCCCACTTGGGCAGCGCGCGGCTGGTGGTGGTGGCTTCCTGGACGCCGTCCAGGACGATGCTGTTCGTCCCGGTCAGCTTGTACTCGTCCCACAGCACGACGGGCCGGCCGAGCGCGTCGGCGGCCACCTGGGGCGCCCCGGTGGACTGGGCACTCGTCGCGCTCAGCCGCCGCGGGGCGGACCAGGTGCCGCCCTTGAAGACGGCGGCCATCGTGTACTCCTCGCCCGAGTAGCCCTCCCGCCAGGTCACCGTGACCGTGCCGCCCGAGGTGGCGGCCGCGCTCACCGCGCGCACCTTCTTGTGCGTGGAGAAGGGCTGCGTGTACGGCTGCCAGGCACCGGTGGCCGCCGAGCGCACCGCGTACCAGGGGCCGGTCGAGTAGCCGGGCCCGCCGGCGACGAAGAGGTCGCCGTTGGGCAGGTGGACGGGCGCCGTCATCCCGTACGTGCTGCCGTAGTTGGCGGCGGACCGAGGGGTGCTCCACTGCGTGGCACCGGCGGACCGGCGCGTGTGCATGAGGTGCGCGTTGTCGTCGTAGAACACGTCGAAGCCGCCCTGCGGACCGGCGAACACCTTCGGGCGCGCCAGGTCCACGCCCGGGACCGGGAAGCCCTTGACCGCGGTCCAGGCGGACGCGCCGGGGGCCTTCTCCAGCGCGACGACGGCCTTGCTCGCCTGCCACTGCCACACCAGCAGAGCGGTGCCGTCCTTGGCCACCGCCAGGTCCATGGCGGAAATGTTCCGGCTGCCGGACGGCGGCTGCACGTTGAGGTCGGCCGGAGCGGTCCACTCGGCCTGCGGGCCGGTCTTCCCGGCGGCCTTCACCACACCGGAGACCGACCAGACGGCGACCAGCCGGCCATTGGGGGCCGCCGCCAGGTGGTGATAGCCCTTCTCGGGGACCGCGGCGACGTACTCGGGCTCGGAGAAGGCGGTCGCGCCGGGCGCGAGGGTGGCCACCTTCAGCCAGTAGTTGTTGTGGTCGTCGGCGCGCTTGGCCCGCCAGACCAGGCGCACCGAGCCGTCGCCGAGCGAGACAAGTTCGGTGTTGTACCCGCCTGCGTCCGGCCAGGTCTGCGGGGCGAGCCAACGGGTGCTGCCGGCGGGCCGGATCCGGGTGGAACGGGAGAGCCCGTCACCGGTGAGGGAGACGAGGGCGCCGTTCCCGGCCGACTCCAGGACGTTCAGCCCGCCCGAGGCGGAGGCAGGGGCGGGGTTCGGGGCGTGCAGGGTGCGGGTGCCCCACGGGCCCGGCGCATACGTCCCGACGGCGGCCGTGGCGGTGGTGCCGGCGGTGGCCGGGGCCGCGACCGTGGCGGTGGGATGGGCGGCGGCCGGGGCGGCAGCCGCCAGGGCGAGGATGGGAGTGAGCGCGATGCCGAGCACCACGCGGGACTGCGAAGTCATAGGAATGCCCCCCCGGGCAGGCGTATCCGGAGACACGGATTCGCCGAACTGTTCGATCAAGTCAGGCGCAGCGTATATCAGCCGAGATCGGCCTGTGTGGGGGGTTTCCCTCCCCCTGCTCAGAGGAGTTCGGCCGACGCGCGCAGCACCGGCAGGGTCTCGGTCAGCCCGCGCTCGCCGATCGGCATCCACCTGCCTGGTTCGGGGTGACTCTCGCATCGACAAGGGCCACCGTCGGTCAGCGGCTGGTCGTCCCGTCGGTCGTCATCCGGTGCCAGACCTCGCCGGCCCGCTGCCGCAGTGCGGGAACGAGTTCCGAGAGAAGAGAGAAGGAGACACCAATGGCAGCCAGCTCTCTGGCCCACGCCAAGCAGGCGGTACGCACGCAGGTCTGGGACGCCCTCACCGCCGCAGGCGCCGTCCACGGCGACTCCGTCCACGGCCGTATCCCCAACTTCAGGGGTGCCGAGGAAGCCGCGGCCCGACTCGCGGCGCTCCCGGCCTGGCAGCGCGCGAACGTCGTCAAGGCCGTTCCGGACAAGGCCCAACTTCCGGTCCGGGCAAGGGCGCTGGAGGAGGGGAAGACCGTCTACATGGCGGTCCCGAAGCTGGCCACCCTCAAGCCCTTCTACCTCCTCGACCCGGCCGCCCTCACCGTCCCACCCACCGAGGCCGCAGCCAGCTACAACGCAGCTACTGTCGCCCCCACTGTCGAGGTCGACGCCCTCCGCCCCCTGGACCTGATCATCCTGGGCAGCGTCGCCGTCGACCGCGACGGCGCCCGCATCGGCAAGGGCGCAGGCTACTCCGACATCGAGTTTGCCCTGCTCACCGAAGCCGGTCTGGTGACGCCGGAAACTGTGGTCGTCACCACCGTCCACGCACTCCAGGTGACAGGGACTCCGATCCCCACCACCGTGCACGACGTGAGCGTCGACCTGATCGTGACGCCCGAGGAGACCATCGTCTGCCCGACCCCTCACCGGCCGTCAGGAGTCGACTGGCCGGCCCTTACGGCGGAGAAGATCGCTACGATCCCGGCGCTGGCGGCACGGCAGGGAGCCTGACGACCGAAGCCGGGAGTGTCCGCTTCCAGCGCGGTAGAACTTTCCTACTTCATCAAGGCGCCTCGCAACGCTCGCCGCGCGCTCCCCGGCTCACCGCCAGGGCCTGACGCTTGCCTCCGGCCCGCTCTGGCCCCGGCTGTGCCGGCCGCGCGGCTGGAGCGAGCACCGTGGTGGGAGGAGAAACCCGCTGTGGCTGGGGCGGTCGGCTCCACGGCTCTGGGCAGCCACTTAGGGGCGAGCCTCGAAGATCATGGCCCCAACATCGTGCTCTACAGGCAGGTCCACCTGGCTGCCCGACTCGTCATCATTTTACGGGGCCGTGATCACTCGCCCCAAAGCAACTCCAGCCCAGGGCCGCTCCGTCGACCTAGTCAGACGGCGCTAGCGGTGTAGCTACACAAGGCATACGGTTTGAAGAGCGATCAGGGCGGCTAACGTCCTATAAAAGGATGAAACTGCACCTAGCTAGTGAGGTAGTCATGCTTCTGAGGTTCCGCGTCACCAACCACAAGTCCATCCGTGACACCACTGAACTCGTGCTCACCAAGTCAAGCTTCGAAGGGGTGCGCCCCAAGGACGGTGACTGGGGCTCGGTGACGAACCGTGCCATCGGCATCTTCGGACCGAATGCATCAGGCAAAACCACACTTCTAGATGCAATGGATTTCGCCGCGAAAGCCATTAATCATTCCGCCACATGGAGTGATCGAGACTCCTTTCCTCACGCCCCCTTCCTGCTTGACGAGGACTCGAAAAAGGAAACATCCGCTTATGAATTCGACTTCACGGTCAAGGGGACGCGTTACGCGTACGGATTCGAAAGTAACTCCACAGGGGTCGCTTCCGAGTGGCTTTATTCATTTCCGGAGGGGCGACGCCGCACCCTTTTCGACAGGAGTGGCCCGAGTCCAAAAGATTTGACTTTTAGTAGGAACCTGAAGGGTGAGAACGTTCGAATCGCCCGCCTGATGGGAGCCCGTAACCTTTACCTCTCCACGGCAAGCATGGCAAATCATGGGCAATTGCAGGGAATTCACCACTATCTGACCAGGCATTTGCGCTACGCCGCATTCTCCGAATTCTATAAACAGAGCAGAATCAGGTCGGTAAAGAAATGGATTGAAGAAGAGGAGACTCTGGGGCAGGCTCAAACTTTGCTACGTTTCGCCGACCTGGGGATTCAGCGCCTCTCGCTGGAGGAAATTGAGATCGATGAGAAGACCCAGTCGAACATGCGTAGGGCAATGAAGGTCGTCCTGGAGGAGGGGGATGATGAAGAAAAATTCTTCGCCGACTTCCTGGAAGAGCAAAGGAAGGTGATCAGTTTTTGGCATCAAGGATCATCCAGCGATGACGACTCCCACAATCTTGACCTAAGCGACGAGAGTAGCGGTACGGTTGCATGGCTTTCTCTTGCATTGCCTGCGCTACGAGAGATTAGGTACGGTGGGGTACTAATCGTGGACGAGCTCGATTCCAGCCTGCACCCAAGGCTCGCATCGGCACTCATCGCCATGTTCAAGTCCGCGAAGATCAACCCGCTCGGCGCTCAGATTGTATTTACCTCACACGACACTTCTCTGATGGGGCATCTCTCGGGTGATGGCCTGGACAGGGAGGAGATGTGGTTTGCCGAAAAATCACCAGATGGAGTCACGGAGCTATACCCCCTGACAGATTTTCCCGTCAAGAAGGACCACAACGTGGAGCGCCGGTATCTCGGCGGAAGATACGGAGCGGTCCCCACGCTTGCCTGGGAAGAGTTGCTTGCGTCACTGCAGATGGAGGCGCAAGCATGAGCCGTCGCCAATTGCGGGGCCCTCAGAGAATTTCAAAGTCGAAAAACAGGAGGATCGAGCACACAAAGATTCTCATCGCCACTGAAGGTATCAACACGGAGCCATAGTATTTCGAGAAGTTCACCGCATTAATAAAAGCCAAAGCCATCCGAGTGGTCAGCATCAAACCAGTCGGAGTCGGTCGAGATCCTTTGAGTGTGGTAAGCGAAGCGAAAAGACTTCGGGATCTCGAAGGGAAAGGCGGAGACCCCTTCGATGCGGTCTGGTGCGTGGTTGATGTGGACGAACACGCCAGTCTTGAGAGAGCATGCATCGAAGCTGGCCGCGCGAGCATCGAAATAGCGGTCAGCTCGCCGTGCTTCGAAATTTGGTTACTTTGGCATTTCGAGAACCGCACGTCATGGATAAATGCGAGCACGCTTTCTGAACTCTTGCGAAAAAAGGGATTCTCCGGAAAAGACATGCCGAGTGGATTCCCTTACGAGAAGTACCCGGAAGCCATGAATAATGCCTCTAGGTGCGAGAAGGTCAAGGTGAAGCACGCGCCACCAAATCCGCATAGTTCAGTCCCAGATCTGATCTCGGCGTTACTCGACGCGCATGGTCAGAAGCCTTAGTGAAAAATACTGTCGTCAAAGTAATGGATTACGCGGGCCGACCGTCTGCGACTTGGCCCATTTCCCTCAAGCGAGCCCTAGCAAGCCGGGGGGTTCACTCTCAAAGCCAGTCCGGCTCGAACAGGCTGATCCCTCCACAGCAGGCCGGAGCTGCGGGTCTACAGCTGTCGGTCGACGGTGGTAGGGCGATCGCCTGACCGAGCGATGTCGGAGGACTGAACGGCGGCCACGGCGCACCAGATGAGCACCAGTACAGCCAGTCAACAGCGGTCAGCGCCAGTCGTGTCATCGTCATCCAGCAAGGCGGCGGAGGCACGGTTGCCGCAGGTCAGGATCCACCCGCCCGCAAACGATAGGGCGGTTCGACGCCCTCCAAAGCATCGGCGATCTGACGCCGCCCCTCCCTGCGGCGCTCACGCCGCTGCTGGAACGCCGGCACGTCCGCGAGGCGGACCACGCGGTGGCTGCTGCCGGGCAGGTTCGTCGAGGGGATGTCGCCGGCATCAAGCAAGCGGGTGACGAACGGCCGGGACAGGCCCAGGAGTTCAGCGGCCTCAGTGGGGGACAATTGCACCTCGGAGGCCAGGACCATAACCGCATGTCCGCGGGCCAGCTCACCGGCCGAGGCCAGAAGGATGCGGACCAGTTCCCCCGGCAGTATCAGTTCACCGCCATCCGAGGTGCGCACCAGCAGCTCGACCGACTCCGGCGCCATCCGAGCGGTCGCGGCGAGCGCGCACTGGTGCGAGGGATTCGGTTCGACTTTCTCAGCACGGCCAAGAACGCTGTAACGAGCCATGGCCGCCTCCGATCACTGACCCGGCGGAGAACGCATCTGTAATGCCTGTAGCTGGACGGTCCGGCGTGGGCAACCGTGGAGAAGGCGCCCCAGTCGCACTCCGCCGCACAACACCGCGCCGCCTCGCTCGCCCCCGTGGCTCGCGGTCGGCTTCCGGGGTTGGTCAAGTCGCCCTGGGAAGGGTTGTTTTGGGTGGGCCGGGCGGGTTGGGTCGGGGATTTCCGGTTGTGGCGCAAGGCGCCGATTTCATGCGGTACCGTGATCGCGTCATCACGCTCTGTGTGTTCCTGCGCATGGGGCGGCCCCCGGAGGTGTTAGCAGCACCATTCCGAGGGCCTTCACCACGAGTGGAGAGAGTCCACCGGGATGCTTTGGCATGCTATCGCGCCCTCTCGGCGCTACACGAAGGCTTCGCACGATGTCGTGCGGCATCCGCGTCTGAGCAGTGACGCGAAGATTCTTCTCCTGTACGTACAGGGGCTTCCCGAAGAGCAGGCCGACAAGGCGCTCAGTGACCACGCGAAGCAGCTCGGGATCACGGGACGGGCGTATCAGAGGGCCAAGGGGCAGCTGATCGCGGTCGGGTTCGTGCACGAGTGGAGGCGGCAGGGGGATCGCGGGTTCTGGGTGACCGACCAGCTCTTTGCCAATGTGCCCCTGACGGTTGAACAGGCTGCCGCGGTGCGGAACGAAAGGGTTGGTGCCCCATCAGCCCTATCAGCTCCTGCGGCCCCGGCCGCCCGTCCGGGTGCGCGGAATCCGGCCGTCGGTGAGCCGGGGGGCCGGGCGGTCGGTGGTTATGAACCGGTAGATGAAGAACGTGGGGAGAACTACTCCCACCCACCCTCCGAAGAGGTCGAAGCGTCTGAAGCGTCCGAAGTGTCGGAAGCGTTCGAAGAGTTCGTAGCTTGCGAAGTCGGGGAGGGCGAGCGGGTGTTGCTCTCGCTGCGGCATGCGAATCCGCAACTGCACCTCGGGGTCCGGGAGGCGCGGGGGCTGGCCGAGGTCGCTGCCGAGTGGATCCGGCGCGGCGTGAGTGCTGCGGATCTGCGGCGGGCGTTGACCAGTGAGCTGCCCAGGGACGGCGTACGGTCCGCTGTCGGGTTCCTGCGCCACCGGCTCGTCCAGAAGCTCCCGGCGCCGGTGGCCGCCCCGGCCCGACCCGTCGCGCCGCCGCCGGTAAGGGAGTTCATCGTCTGCGAGGGGGAGGGCGAGGAGCATGTGTTCCGCCCCGTCGGGGACGAGACCCTGTGCGGGCCGTGTGCCCGTGAGGCGAACCGGGTCTACTGGGCTGCCCGGCGGGCCGAGATGGAGAGCGAGCCCGATCCGCTGCCGTGGCGGGAGCGGGTCGCGGCGATCATCGAGGGCGAGCAGGGGCCGGAGCGAGGCCGAGGGCGAGGGGCGGAAACGGGTCCGCCCGCGGGTCCCGCCGCCACGCGCGCTTCCGGCGACGTCCGCGATGCGGCGACAGGGGCGTAGCGTCGTAGGCGTGCGGGCGCAGTCGTCACGGGGGCCGGCCGGGATGCCCGTAGGCGGCGACAGGTGGAAGGGACACGCGATGGCGGACTTTCGGGATCTGAAGTTCAGGGCGGTCACCTCGCTCCAGCGGCACGTGGTGAACCCGCTGGCCAGGCGGTCGGGATCGCAGATTCTGCTGGAGACGACGGGCCGGACCTCCGGTCTGCCGCGCGGCACCCCGGTCGGCGGACGGCGCGTGGGCCAGGAGTTCTGGTTGGTCTCGGAGTACGGAGACAAGTCGCAGTACATCCGCAACATCCGGGCCGATCCCCGGGTCCGGGTCCGTATCGAGGGTCACTGGTACGACGGGATCGCGCACCCGCTGCCCCAGGACGACGCCCGCGCCCGGCTCCGGACCCTGCCGCGCTACAACAGCGCCGTCGTGCGGGCGGTGGGTACGAACCTGCTGACCGTGCGGGTGGATCTGGCCGATTGAGTCCGGAACCGAGTGTGCCCGGACGATGTGCAATCGTCCGGGCACGTACGGGCGTTGGTCCGCCGGATCAGTCGGTGATCTCGATCTTGCCGTTCTGACTGCCGTCCTGGGCGGCGGCCTCCGGCTGGGCCGGGACCTCCGCCCCGGAGCCCGAGCCCTTGAGGTTCTTCAGCAGGGCGGCGAGGTCGACTCCCGTGGTGGAGCTGAGGAGTTCCATGCCCTGGGCGACGTTGTCGGTGACCGTACGCGACAGCTGGCTCGCGCCGTCCGTCGAGATCACGGTCATCTTGTCGATGGCGCTCAGCGGCTCGGACGCCTTGGCGACGACCTGCGGCAGCACCTCGACCAGCATCTGGAGCACGGCCGCGTCGCCGTACTGCGCGAACGCGTCGGCCTTCTTCTGCATGGCCTCGGCCTCGGCCGCACCCTTCGCCGCGATGGCCGCGGCCTCCGCCTCGCCCTCGATGCGGACGGCGTCGGCGAGCGCCGAGCGGTGCAGCTTCTCGCCCTGACCGGTCAGCCGGGAGCGCTCGGCGTCCGCCTCGGCCTCCTTGACCTGGGCGATCCGGCGGGCCTCGGCCTCCTGCTCGGCCTGGTAGCGGGCGGCGTCGGCGGGCTTGCGGACCTTGGTGTCGAGCTCGCGGTCGGTCAGCGCGGCCTGGCGCTGGGCGACCTTCTCCTGCTCGGCGAGGACTTCCTGCTGGCGGGCCGCCTCGGCGAGCGGGCCCGCCGCGTTGGCCTTGGCCGCGGCGGCTTCCGTCTCGGCCTTGATCTCGGCCTGCTTGAGGTAGTAGGTCCGCTCGGCGATGGCGATCTCCTCGGCGGCCTTCAGCCGGGCCTGCTCCGAGGCCCGCTTGGCGATTGCCTCGGCGATGTCCGCCTCCTGCTTGGCGCGGGCGGCCTCGGGGCGGCCGAGGTCCTCCAGGTAGGAGCCCTCGGTGGTGATGTCCTGGATCTGGAAGGCGTCCAGGATCAGGCCCTGGCCCGAGAGGCTGGCCTCGGCCTCCTCCGCCACCTGGCCGGCGAACGCGGCCCGGTCGCGGATGATGTCCTCGACCGACATCCGGCCGACGATGGCGCGCAGCGCACCCGAGAGCACTTCCTGGGTGAAGCCGACGATGCCGTCCTGCTGCTGGAGGAAGCGCTGGGCCGCGGCCCGGATCGCTTCCTCGCTGCCGCCGACCTTGACGATCGCGACGCCTTCGAGGTTGGACTTCACACCGCGCAGGGTGACGGCGCCGCGCACCGCGATCGGGATGTGCCGGCTGGAGAGGTCCAGGGTGAACTTCTGCTGGACGAACGGGACGACGAAGACGCCGCCGCCGACGACGACCTTCTGGCCGCTGTTGTCGATGCTGGTGCGGCCGGTCACCGGGTCGGTCGACTTCTTGCCGCGGCGGCCGGTGATGATGAACGCCTCGCTGGGCCCGGCGACCTTGTAGCGGGTGATGACGACGAGTGCGAGCAGCACCAGGAGTACGACGACTCCGGCGACTGCGGTCACGACTGGGCTCATAAGGGTGTCCCCCCTGCCTCCCTGAGGGGACGGCAGCTCGGTTTCGGGCGGTGTGCCGCGGTGCGGCACGGTGGATCGGCTCGGGCGGTGGTCGGTGCACGACAGGTCGGACTCGGCGCCCGACGGGCCGGGCACGGCGTTCGACGGGCCGGGCTCAGCGCTCGACGGGCCGGACCGCGACCGAGGTGGCCGACAACGCGGCCTCCACCCAGATCTCGGTGCCGCGTGCGACCGGCACCGCGCTCTTCGCCGCCAGCTTCACGTGCTGGCCCGCGAGTCGCAGCAGGACCTCGCCGTAGCCGTCGGCCGGGATGGCCGTGACGACCGACCCGGACGTGCCGACGAGGTCGTCGCTGCGCGGTGTGGCGCTGGTCTGGTCCCGCATCAGGGCCCGGCTGAACTTCCAGGTCAGCCAGGCCGCGACCAGCCCGGCCAGCGCTCCGGCGGCGGTCGCGGCGACCGTGCCGGCGCCGGTGGTGCCGAGCACGATCGCGCCGCCGAAGCCGAGCATCGAGAGGAATCCCGCGATGACCGGGAGGGACAGGAGGCCGTCGAAGAGGCCGTCCAGTACGCCTCCGAAGAGACCTTCGAGGATTCCGTCGAAGATCAGGGACAGCACGAGCAGGACGATTCCCGCAATGCCGAGACCGAGAAACAAGGTCACGTGATCACCCTCCCCGAGATCTCCGAAATCCCCCGAATTTTTCCGTCGAACTGGCTGGATGATCCCATACGTGCCTGGCGGCCCGTACTGCCGGGTTCCGGCAATCTTTTACGCGTTCTTGATGCCGGACAGCTGCTCGGTCAGTGTGTCGAGCGACTGGTACGTGGCACCGAGCAGCGCGACATGCTTCCAGCGCAGCACCCCGTCCGGGCCGATGAGGAAGATCGCGCGGCGCACCCCGATCCCGGGCGCCGCGACGCCGTACGCCCGCGCGGTCTCCCGCCCGGTGTCCGCGAGCAGCGGCATCCGCAGGCCGTGGGCGCGGGCGAACGACTCATGGCTGTCCACACCCTGTGGACTGATTCCCCAGACCTCCGCGCCGAGCTCGCCGAAGGCCTCCATGCCCGAGGAGTACGAGCAGAGCTGCTTGGTGCACACGGCCGTGTTGTCGCCCGGGTAGAACGCGAGGACCACGGCACGGCCGCGCGCCGCGGCGAGGTCGTAGTCGCGGCGTTCGAAGTCCTCGCCGGCGAGCCGGCCGCCCGGCAGGGTGAAGTCCGGTGCGATCAGGCCGAGTTGTGGTGACGATCCCATGTCGGTTCCTCCGTGGTCCGGTGCTGCCGGGTTTTTCCGTCCGTGTTCCTTACAGCATGCTCGGTACGGGTCCGGTCTCCCGCACCAGGAGGTACGTATGGCAGCACCGCCGTCCGCCGTCCCCCCGCCCGCCGTCCGCCCGTCCGCGGCCGTGCTCCTGCTGCACGGTGGCGCGGAGACGGGCCTGGCCGCGCCGCTGCCCGGCCCGCTGAATCTGCCCGGCGTGCGGATGCGCCCCTTCGCCCGGACCATCGCCGGGGCGACGGGCGGCGGAGACGTTCTCGTACGCACCGCCCGCTACGCCCACCGCGGCTGGAACGGCCCCCGCGAGGACCCGCTGCACGACGCCGTACGCGCCCTGGACGCCCTCG
Organism: Streptomyces sp. NPDC059832; assembly: GCF_042731715.1. Taxonomy (NCBI): domain Bacteria; kingdom Bacillati; phylum Actinomycetota; class Actinomycetes; order Kitasatosporales; family Streptomycetaceae; genus Streptomyces; species Streptomyces sp. NPDC059832. The sequence goes on from NZ_JBHWIY010000004.1 coordinate 160,048, forward strand.
GCCGCGAGGCCGGGGAGATCCCGGTGGTCCTGGTCGGCCACTCGATGGGCGCCCGCGCCGCCCTGCGCGCCGCCGGTCACCCGCTGGTGCGCGGGGTGGTCGGCCTCGCCCCGTGGTGTCCGGCGGACGATCCGGTCGACCAGCTCGCGGGCCGCGACGTCGTCCTGCTGCACAGCACCCGCGACCGCATCACGAGCCCCCGCGCGTCCCAGCGCCTCACGGCCCGTGCCCGGCCGGCCGGTGCCCGCGCCTGTCTGATCGCGATCCGGCGCAGCGACCACGCGATGCTCCGGCGCGCCGGGGAGTGGCACGCGCTGACCGCCCGGATCGTCACCGGTCTGCTGGGCCTGGGCCCGCTCCCCGGGCCGGTCGCGACCGCCCTCCGGCTCCCGCCGGACGCCCCGGCGGTGGCGGGCACCCTCGACCTGGACCTGCTGGAGGCGTGAGGGGGCCGGGGGCCGGTGCCGTGGTGCAGGGGCGGGGGAACGGGAGCACCCTGGTAGGGAGGTGATCGTCATGGTGATGACAACTGTCGGGTGGCATGTGGAGCTCGAATTCGACGAGGACACCCACCGCACCCGCGCGGCGGCCCTGGTGCGGCTGCCCGACGGGACCGAGGTGCGGGCCCACGGATACGCGAGCCGTCACCCCTCCGACAAGGACCAGCCGAGGGTGGGCGAGGAGATCGCGGGAGCCAGAGCGCTCAATGAACTGGCGATGAAGATGCTGACGAAGGCGCACGACGAGATCGACGAGGCGTCCGGCCGGACCTCGCACCCGCTGGCCTGACGCGGGGCCGGGGCCCGCGCCTGCCCCGGGACCCGGTCCGCACGGCGGACGGCGGCCCGGCGGCTCCCGTCTGCGGATGCGCGGCGGGGGCGGGCGGCCGACGATTGAGGGCCGGGCAGCGGGTGGTCCGCGCCCGCCCAGGAGGTTGACGTGCAGGCCGATGCGTACACCGACAGCCGTGTGCCGTTCGACTCCCGCGGCCTCGCGGCCCTGGTCGACGGCACCATGGCCGGGGTGGGCGTGCTCGACACGGGGCTGCGGTATCTCTACGTCAACCCGGCCCTCGAACGGATCAACGGCATCCCGGCCGCCGAACACCTCGGACGCACCGTCGCCGAGGTCCTTCCGGGGCTCGACGCGCGCGAGGACATGATGCGGGCGGTGCTCGCCGACGGGAAGCCACGCGAGATCACCATCAGCGGCTTCACCGCCCGGGACGCCACGGTCCGGCGGTACTGGCACGGGGCGTTCCACCGGCTGGAGTCCGACGGGCGGGTCGTGGGCCTGGCCGGGATCGTGCTGGAGGTCATGGCCGCGGAGAAGGAGCAGCGCGAGCTGGAGCAGGCCCGGCGGCATCTGACCCTGCTCGACACCGCGGCCGCCCGGATCGGCACCACGCTCGACATGGACACCACCTGCGCCGAACTCGTCGACCTCGTCGTGCCGGGGCTGGCGGACCTCGCGACGGTCGAGGTGTTCCCGCCCGATGTCGCCGCACCGGTCCGGCCCGCACCGCCCGGGGTGCTGCGGCTGCGACGGGCGGCGCTGAGGGCCGTGCCCGGACTGGACGACGAGCTGGACGGGTTCGGGCTGACCGGCGAGTACCTCGACTACCAGGAGGGCGCGGCCGTACAGCGCTGTCTGGCGGCCAACCAGCCGGTGGTGGAGAACCTCACCTCCGACGAACAGCTCGTCCGCTCCGCCCCCGGCCCCGAACGGCTCGCCGCCTACCGCGCCCTCGGGATGCACTCGGCGGTCATCGTGCCCGTCACCGTGCGCAGCGGCCCGCTCGGCATCCTCGGCCTGATCCGGGCGGGCGACTCACCGGTCTTCACGGACGAGGACGTGGTGGTCGCCCGGGAACTCGCCGGCCGGGCCGCCGTCGATCTCGACCACGCCCGCCGGTACGCCCACGAGCACACCATCGCCCTGGAGCTCCAGCGCTCCCTGCTGTCCGAACCGCGCCCGCCGCACCCGCACATCGAGATCGCCACCCGCTATCTGCCGGCCGACCGCAGCGTGATGGTCGGCGGCGACTGGTTCGACGTCATCCCGCTGCGGGACGGCCGGCACCTCAAGGCGATGGGCGATGTGATGGGGCACGGGGTGGAGGCGGCGGTCGCCATGAGCCACTACCGCTCCCTGCTGCGGATGCTCGCCGACGACGAACTGCCGCCGCACCGGATCCTGGAACAGCTGGACCGGATGGTCGAGCGGTCCGGCCTGGACCGGGCGGCGACCTGTCTGCTGGCCGTCGTCGACCGGTTCGGCGGGGCGTGCGAGGTGGCGAGCGCCGGGCATCTGCCGCCGGTGCTGATCGATCCGCGGGCGGGGGCCCGGGTGTGCGAGGAGATGGCGGTGGGGCCACCGCTGGGGACCGGGTTCGGCGGGTACCGGACGACACGGCTGGAGTTCGAGCCGGACACGGTGCTGTTCCTGTACACCGACGGTCTGGTCGAGCGGCGCGGCGAGGACATCGATGTCTCGGTCGGCCGTCTCAAGGAGCTGGCGCTGCCGGCCGGCGGCAGCCTCGACGACCTGCTGGACGAGGTCCTCGAACGGTTCGGGCCGGGTGCCGAGGACGACATAGCGGTGCTGGCCTCCCGCACCCGGAACCCGCAGGCGTGGACGCCCGACGCCACCTGACCCCGTCCGGCCGGTGTCAGCCCAGCTCCAGGCTGGTGATGCCGAACAGCCCGGTGTGGTCGACATCCGGTGCCGGGCCGGTGTACATCCGTGCGGTCTCGAACGACGGGGTGAGGCCCAGCTGTTCGGCGAGACGCACGGCCGCCGGGTTGACGTCGGGCACGTCGATCGCGACCGGGACGCCGGGGTCGGTGGCCGCCAGTGCGCCGACCAGGGCGCCGGCCACCTCGGGTGATTCCGCGTACACGGGACCGATGCGGGACGACGTACGGCAGGGGCGCAGCACGGCCAGACCGCACAGTTCCCCGTCGCGGACGGCGGCCAGCGAGGTGCGCGTGGGGTGGGCGATCCACGGCGCGAGGAAGCTGTCGCGGTCGGCCGGGAAGAAGCGGCGGTCGTAGGCGGCGAGCCGGTCGAACGGTACGGAGCGGCCGTCGACGAGCTCCGTACCGGCCGGGGCGGGCAGGCCGGCGGGCGGCAGACCCTCGTAGCGCATGTTCGTCCACACGGAACGGAAGCCGGACTTGCGGTAGTTGGGCTGCTGGGCCACCACTCCGTCGAGGCCGACGTTGCGCCCGTCCAGCCGTGCCATGCCGGCCTGCCAGAGCCGGCTGCCGTACCCCCGGCCGCGCAGGTGCGGGCGGGTCAGGTAGAAGCCGAGGAACCCGAAGCCGGAGCCGTAACGGACGACGGAGACGCAGGAGACCGGCTCGTCGTCGAGGCGGCCGATCAGGAAGCCGCGCGGATCGGCGGCGAAGAAGGCGTGGTGGTCGGTCAGTCCGGGGTTCCAGCTCTCCTCGTGCGCCCATTCGGCGAGCATCGTGAGGTCGTCGGCGCTTGCGGTGGTGATCTCGAAGTTCGGCACGGGGCACCTGTACCCCACCGGACGGCCGTTTCAACGGTGGCTTCTCCGTCACCACCCGGTCCACAGCAGGTGGTTGACGAGCAGGGCGACGACGGCCTGTGCGGTCAGCCAGCCGCGCCGGGTGGCGGTGGGCAGCAGGGCGCCGACAGGCAGCAGCCAGAGGATGAAGGGCTGCCAGATACGTTCCGTCTCCGCCTTGCTCAGCCCGGACAGGTCGGCGGCCAGGAGCGCCGCGAGCGCCGCCAGGGCGAGCAGGATCAGCTGCCCGGCCGGGCAGGGGGCGCCGCCGTGCAGGGCGCGTACGGCCGCCGGGGCACCGGCCAGGGCGCGGCGGAGGCCGGCGACCGTGGCGAGGCCCGCGGCGATCGTGGTGCAGGCGAGATTCGCCCACACCCAGTAGGAGTACGGACGCAGCCCGCCCGCACCCTGGTGGTAGCGCTCGATCAGCAGCCGGTAGCCCTCCCACCAGTCGTAGCCCGCCAGGGTGAAGACGGCCGGGACGACCAGCGCCCCGAGGAGGACGAACGGGAGGGGGCGGGCGGTGCGGCTGAGCACGAGGACGGCGAGGAGCGGGACCGCGATCAGCGTCAGTCCGTAACTGAGGTAGCAGGTCAGGCCGTACAGCAGACCGGAGCCGAGCGCGGCGAGGCGGGGCAGGTGCCCCGAACGGGTCGCGGCCACGGCGAGGAGCGCCACCGACCAGGCGGCGACGGCGGTGAAATAGGCGTCGGCCGATGTGCCGGCCCACACCGCGACCGGTGCCAGGACCAGGAACGGGGCGGCACGGCGCGCCAGGCGTTCGCCGGCCAGCGCGCGCAGCGCGATCAGGGCGGCCGGCACGGCGGAGCCGCCCACCACGATGCACCAGGTCCCGGCCCAGGACCCGCCGCCGAGCCCGATGCGGTCGAGCAGCACGAAGGTGAGCGTGGCGCCCGGCGGATGACCGGCGACATGGGTGGGCCAGTTGTCCGGGGAGCCGAGCAGGATGTGCTGGTCGAAGCCGCGCAGGGCGGCGCCGATGTCCTGGAAGCGGTCGACGGCCGACAGGTATTCGTTCCTGGTGGTGAGCCGTTCGGCGACACCGGGGCCCCAGCCGTCGATCAGCGCCAGCGAGAAGGTCCAGGCGAGCGAGGCCGCCCAGGCGGCCGGGGGCAGCGCCCGCGGCCGGATCCGGTCGGCCAGCGGCGGCCCGTACGCGACGACGGCCGCCGCGACGGCGAGGGCGGCCGGGGTGCCGGGGCCGGCGTGCGGGTGCCAGGACGCCAGCAGGGGAGGCCAGTGGACGGACAGGATCCGGTCGGCGTTCCGGATCGACCGGCCGACGAGCACGGCCGCGGTGACGAGCAGCACGCCCGCCGCGGCGGCGAGCAGGTCGCGGCGGCGGCCGGTGCGGTCCGCGGTGCCGGTGGGGGTCTTCACGCGGTCACGCTATGCAGGGCGCGGCGCCATCGGGCGGTGCCACCGGGCCGCGTCACCGGACCGGCGGGTCTTGCTCCGGCTGCCCGTCCCGAAGAGTGACACCGAGGCCCCGCCAGGAGTCGTACGGCGCCCGCCCGGTGTCCGCGGCATAGCTTCGGGCCATGGGCGACAGACGTCTCGGCAGGGCCTTCCGCTTCCCGCTCCCCTCCGCGCCGGGGTTCTGGCGCAGCCCGGTGCGCGGCGTCCGGTTCACGGCGGTGCTCGGGCTGGTCCTGCTTGCCGGGCTCACCCTGCTGTTCGTGACGGGCCTGCTGTCGTACGCCGCGTACAACCCGGATCTCGCGCCGGTCGACGACGAGACGCCGGACAAGGGCCTGCTGGGGTTCTATCTCTTCGCCTGGCCGACCGGTCCGCACTGGCTGTACCGGCTGACACAGGGGCTGCACGTCACGGTGGGCATCGTGCTCGTCCCCGTGCTGCTGGCGAAGCTGTGGTCGGTGATCCCGAAGCTGTTCGCGCTGCCGCCGGTCCGGTCCGTGGGGCACGCGCTGGAACGGCTGTCGTTGCTGCTGCTCGTCGGCGGGGCGCTGTTCGAGTTCGTCACCGGGCTGCTCAACATCCAGTTGGAGTACGTGTTCCCCGGGTCGTTCTACCAGCTGCACTTCTACGGGGCGTGGGTGTTCTTCGCCGCGTTCCTCGCCCACACCGGACTGAAGCTGCCCCGGGCCCTGCGGGTGCTGCGGGGCGGCCGGATCGAGGGCTCGGCGCCAGGCGAAACGGATGAGCTCGCCGCGCCCGATCCTGCCGCACCGACCGTCTCCCGGCGTGGCGCGTTCGCCATGGTGGGGGCCGGGTCGCTGCTCCTGTTGATCACCTCGGCGGGCCGCAGCTTCGACGGCCCGCTGCGGCAGATCGCCCTCCTCACCCCGCACGGCGGTGCCGAGCCCGGCCAGGGGCCGAGCGGCTTCCAGATCAACAAGACGGCCGCCTCCGTCGGGGTGACCCGGGCCGACACGGGGGCGGGCTGGCGGCTCACCGTCAGCGGGCCCGCCGGGGAGATCCGGCTGAGCCGGGCGCAGCTGCTGGCCATGGACCAGTACAGCGCGGCGCTCCCGATCGCCTGCGTGGAGGGCTGGGGGACATCGGACCAGTGGTGGCGCGGGGTGCGGCTGAGGGACCTGGCGGCACTCGCCGGGTACCCGGACCGGCCGCCGGGGGTGCTGGTGGAGTCCGTCCAGCGCGGTGGCGCGTTCCGCCGTGCGGCGCTCCGCGACAACCAGGTGCGCGACCCCCGCTCGTTGCTGGCGCTGGGGGTCAACGGCGAGGAACTGTCGCTGGATCACGGCTACCCGGCGCGGATCATCGTCCCGGCCGCTCCGGGTGTGCTGAACACCAAATGGGTGGCGCGGCTGTCGTTCGGGGCGCTGTGAGCGGGAAGCGGGCGGGCCGGATGAAACGGATGAACCCCCGGGCGGTTGTGGCGCGTTGGTACGGGGAGGGTCCGCTGCATCTCCTGCTGCTGGGCGCCACGTTCGCCCTCGCGGGCTATGCGGGCGTACGGCTGCTGGCGGGCGAAACGTTCGCGGTGGCGGTGTGGTTCATCGGCTCCGCGTTCCTGCACGACCTGGTGCTGCTGCCGCTGTACGCGTCGGCGGACCTGGTCGTGCGCCGGTCGATGGGGCATCGTCCGGGGCTCGTCAACCACGTCCGCGTACCGGCCTTCCTCTCCGGTCTGCTCCTGCTGATGTGGTTTCCGCTGATCACTCGTCATGCCGTGCGGTACGAGCCGTACAGCGGGCTGTCCCCCGATCCGTTCCTGGGCAACTGGCTGCTGATCACGGCCGTGCTGTTCGCGGGCTCGGCGCTGCTGCTCGCGGGCAGGGCGGTGCGGCGGTGGCGCGGGGCCGGGAAGGGCGGCTGACCGGTCGCCGCCTACCGGAGCGGCGGCCGGGTCAGCCGGGCGAGGGTCGCGGCGAACCGGCCGTGCGGCGCGGCGGCGGCGACGGCCTCGGCGTCCCGCGCGGTGTCCACATCACGCAGCCGGGGCAGATCGCGCACGGTCAGCCCGGCGGCGACGAGGCGCCCGCGCTGCACCGCGCCGGTCTCGGGTACGGACATGGGCACACCGCGCAGGAGCTCCGGGGCGGGGGAGGCCAGACCCAGCGCCCAGAAGCCGCCGTCGTCGGCCGGGCCGAACCAGGCGTCGCAGCCGTCCCAGGCGGCCGGGCCGAGCGCGGCGGCCAGGTGGGCGGCGGTGATCTGGGGGGTGTCCATGCCGATGAGGAGCGTCGGGCCGGTGACGGCGGCGAAGGCCGCGGCGAGCCGCTCGTCGAGGCCGCCGGTGCCCTGCGGGAGCACTTCGATGCCGGGCGGCAGCCATGGCCCCGGCCGCCCTTCGAGGACGACGGCGCGGCGCCGGGCGGGCAGCGAGCGCACGGTCCGCAGGGTGTCGGCGAGCGCCGCCTCGGCGAGCCGGGCCGCCTGGGCGGGCGTGAACGGCGGGGTGAGCCGGGTCTTGACCCGGCCCGGCAGCGGCTCCTTGGCGATGACCAGCAGGGTCGTGGGGCCGGAGGGGAGGGCCGGAGCGCTCATCGGGGCGTCCCTCGGGCGGCTGCCGCGGCCGGTGGTTCGAGCAGCACCGCGCGCATGTCGCGCACCGCCTGCCAGGTACCCCGCCAGGTGCCGGTGACCTTCGACTTCCCGGTGCGGGGGGCGTACGGGACGCCGGTCTCCGCGATCCGCAGTCCGGCGTCCGCCGCGCGGACCACCATCTGGAGCGGATAGCCGCTGCGGCGGTCGGTGAGACCGAGCCCCAGCAGCTCCGTCCGCCGCCCGGCGCGCATCGGGCCGAGATCGTGCAGCCGCAGGCCGGTGCGGCGGCGCAGCAGCCGGGCGAGCACGAGATTGCCGGCCCGCGCGTGCAGCGGCCAGGCGCCGCGGCCCCGGACGAGGCGGCGGCCGAGCAGCAGATCGGTCTCCCCGGCGGCGATCCGGCGTACGAAGGCGGGGAGCAGGCCGGGGTCGAGGGAGCCGTCGCAGTCGCAGAAACAGACGAACTCCGTCTCGGCGGCGAGCAGTCCGGCGTGGCAGGCGGCGCCGAAGCCGCGCCGCGGCTCGTGCACGACGGTCGCGCCGAGCGAGCGGGCCAGGTCGGCCGAGCCGTCCGTGGAGCCGTTGTCGACGACGATCGCGCGCCAGCCGTCGGGGATCGCGCCCAGCACCCGGGGCAGGGCCGCGGCCTCGTCGAGACAGGGCAGGACGATGTCGCTGGGAGGCACGGGGGCGGCGGCGGGCACGGTGCTCACTGCCGCAGCGGGGACGTCGCGAACTCCGTCATCCCCTCCGCGAACCCCACCTCCGGCAGCCAGCCCAGCTCCGTGCGCAGCCGCCCCGAGTCCGCCGTGATGTGGCGTACGTCCCCGAGGCGGTACTCGCCGGTGACCACCGGGGCCGGACCGCCGTGCGCGCCGGACAGGGCCGAGGCCATCTCGGCGACGGTGTGCGGCTCCCCGCTCCCCGTGTTGTACGCGGTGAAGCTGGCGGGTTCACGTACCGGGAGGGCCTCCAGCGCGGCGGTGTTGGCCGCGGCCACGTCCCGTACGTGGACGAAGTCCCGCCGCTGGCCGCCGTCCTCGTGGACCCGGGGCGGCTCGCCGCGCGCCAGGGCCGAGCGGAAGAACGAGGCGACCCCGGCGTACGGGGTGTCGCGGGGCATTCCGGGGCCGTACACGTTGTGATAGCGCAGCGACACCGCCCTTCCGCCCGTCGCGCGCGCCCAGGCGGCGGCCAGATGCTCCTGGGCCAGCTTGGTGGCCGCGTACACATTGCGCGGGTCGGCGGGCGCGTCCTCGGTGACGAGGCCGGGCACCAGTTCCGCGCCGCAGCGGGGACAGCGCGGTTCGAACCGGCCCGCGGCCAGGTCCGCCGCCGCCCGCGGCCCGGGGCGGACGCGGCCGTGGCGCGGGCAGTCGTAGCGGCCCTCCCCGTAGATCACCATCGAGCCCGCGAGCACCAGATCGCGGACCCCGGCCCCGGCCATCGCGGCGAGCAGCACCGCCGTGCCGAGGTCGTTGCACCCGACGTACTCCGGAGCGTCCGCGAAGTCCCGGCCCAGCCCCACCATCGCCGCCTGGTGGCACACCGCGTCGACACCGGTCAGCGCGTCCGCCACCGCGTCGCGGTCCCGCACGTCCGCGACGACCGTCGGCTCACCGTCCTGTGGGGCGGGCACCTCACCCCGGTCCCCGTGCGCCTGCGGCAACAGCGCGTCGAGCACCACCGGCTCGTGCCCCGCCGCCCGCAGCGCGCGGACGATCCGCGACCCGATGAACCCGGCTCCGCCGGTGACCAGTACCCGCATGTCCGCCACGCTAGGCCGGGTCGCCGGGGCGCGCGCGGCGGACCGGTCCGGATCAGACGAGCAGGAACGCGCCCGCCGTCGCGGCCCCCAGCGACGCCCCGGCGACCGTCTGGGCCACCGAGTGGTATCCGAGCGCGACGCGCGACCAGCAGACGGCGACCGTCATCACGTAGGCGAACAGCCACCACGGCGAGTGGACCGCGGCGAGCAGGGCGACGACGGCCGAGGCGACCGCGGCGTCCACCGAGATCTTCCAGACCGTGTTGACGGCCAGCAGGATCACGGTCATCGCCCAGAGGGCGAGCATCGCCACGAGGATGCCGGTGGGGGCGTGGCCCAGGACCATCACCAGCGAGCCGGTGCCGATGGAGCCGAGGATGACGAAGAAGATCGGGGCCCGCTTGGTGCGGTCGACGACATGGCGGTCGCCCCAGGTGCCGCGCCCCCGCTCCCACTCGATGTACCCGGCGGGTACGAGGCCCGCGCACAGGGCGCCGAGGAATCCCCAGAGCAGGCCGGTCCAGTGACCTGCGGCGGCCAGGCCGATGCCGAGCATGCCGGTCAGCAGGAGGTTGCGGGGCTGGAAGACGTCGGTGACGGTGCGCGCGGCGCCGGTGTACGGCGATGCGGGGGCGTCGGTGGTTTCGGTGGTGTCGGTGGAGGTCATGCTGTCTCCTCGGTGGAGGCCGTGCGGGGCGCTGCGGTTGCGGTGGACGGGGCGGGTGCGGCATCCGCCAGCACCTGCGCCGCCCGGTCCTGCGGGACCGTCCGGTACGCGGTGGCCACCCGGACCAGCCAGGCCACCTCGCCGTCCTGGTCGGTGGCGTGCTGGGTCTCCACCGCGGCGGCGGTCGAGGCGGGCACACCGCTGTTCTTCGCGGTGAGCGCGGCCTTGATCCAGTACGCCTCGGCGAGCGGGCCCGCCCGGTCCGGGTCCGCGCCGCCGTCCGCCGCGGCGGCGGCCTTCGCGGCCGGGAGCAGGGTGTCGGGCACGTAGTGGCGCAGCTTCTCCACCGCGTCCGCGATGTCGGCGGCCCAGCGGTCGATCCGCAGGTCCGCGGGGGTGTCGAAGCGGGTGAGTTCGCGGACCAGCGAGGCCGGGGGGTCGAAGGGCTGCTCGGGGAAGGCGGTCATCAACTCGCGCCAGAGACCGTGCAGTTTGACCTGGGCCCGCCAGAGCTTCGCGCGCCGCCGCCCCTTGCTGAGGGCGGGGATGGAGGCGCCCACGGCGAAGAAGGCGAAGAGCACCACCTGTGCGGCCTCGGTGATCTCGTCGAAGTGGAGCGCGAAGGACTCGCTCGGGGTGTCGACGACGCTGACCCACAGGAACAGGGTCCGGCTGACGGTGTAGCCGACCCCGATGAACATGGCGAAGGTCATCATCCCGAGGCCCACCCGCAGATGACGGAGCCCGGCACCGGCGGTGGCCAGCGCCCACTGGTACGCGCAGACGGCGGACGCGGCACCCAGGTAGAGGTAGAACACGCTCATGTACAGCGTGGCTCCCCACTGTCCCGCGTGGTCGGCGACGAAGCGGTCCGAGGGGACGGAGCGGTCGACGACGGTGAAGAACAGCACCGTCAGCAGGATCAGCGTGGCGATCGACGCCTTGGCCGCCACCTGCTGGATGGCACGGGCGAACCGGACATGGCGCGGGACGGTTCCGGCGTCGGGGTACTGGCCGTAGATCGCGACGATGTAGCTGAGGATCGCCAGGATCGCGATCGTCGCCGTGTAGTGCTTGATCAGGACGGCGAGGTCGGTGACGGCGCTGTCGTTGAGCGCGATCCGCACGGCCCGGGTCTTGGTCCACAGGGCGGCGGCGAAGCCCGCGTAGCAGCCCCAGAGGGCCCGGCGGCGCTTGTCTTCTTCGTCGCCCCACAGGGCTGCCGGCATGCGCCACAGGGCGACGGCCGTCATCAGGACGGCTATGAGGTAGCCGGCGAGGTCGAGCGGGGTCACGGCGGAGTCCTTGGGGTGGGGGACGAGGTACGGGGACGGGGGACGTGCGGTGTCAGCTGCGGCGGAACAGGCCGCGACGGCGGTTGGCGACCGGGCGGGAGAGGGAGTTGGCCAGCCGCCCCACCATGTCGTCGCTCGTCACGTCCATGGCCATCCGGGGAATGAGCGAGGCACCGAACTCGGCCATGCGTTCGTCGTGGGTGTCGTACTGCGCACGGGCCTGCACGGTGCCGTCCCCCGACCGGAGCGCGTCGGCGATCTCGGCCACGACCGGGGTCGCAGGCGCGGGCGACGGCGACGGCGGGGGCTCGGTTCCCAGGACCCGGGTGATCAGCGAGGTGTCGAAGACCGGGAGCAGGCGCCGGAGTTGCTCCGGATCGAGGGAGGTGCCGTGGTCGAACCACTCGTGGCACAGCTCGTGCAGGATCACGTGCTGGGTCTGGTACGCGGTGGGCCGGCGGCGGTAGAGCACGAAGCTGGTCCCGCCGGTCTTCAGGCGCAGCCCGCAGGCGGCGTTGACGCGGGCCAGCCGGTCGGGCATCTCGTGCAGCACGATGGTGCGGCCACGGGCGGCCTCCATGTTCGCCACCAGTGCGTCGATGGAGAAGGGTGCGGGAATGGGCAGGTCGGCCAGCCCGGCCTCGCACTCCTTCCGTAGTTCGCGCAGGGACATGGAGGGCTACTTCTCCGGCTCGCCGGGGGAGCCGCCGTCGGCCGCGCCCTGCCGGCCCCTGGCGTCCTCCAGCAGGGAGAGCGCGAACTGCAGCAGCTCCGGCGGGAGTCCGTCCTCGTCGAGGCCGCGCCCGGCCACCCCGCTGATCTCCCCCGTGCGCCGCATCGCGAGGAACTGCAGACCGGCGACGACATCGTCGACGACCTCGGACTCCTCCTTGAAGAACCGCCAGTCCACGCCGAAGCCCAGACCGAGCGCCTTGAGGATGTCCTCGGAGGGCTGAGTTACCTTTCCGGCCAGGATGTTGGAGAAGTAGCTGTGCGAGAGCGAGCCGCCGCGTTCCTTGACCAGATCGGCGAAGACGCGCCCCGAGATCTTCTGGCCGGGGAACGTCTTGTCCACCATGTACTCGACCTTCTGCTGCAACGTCCGCAGCTCCGGCGTGCGTTCCTCGACGCTGTCCATCCGGCCCCCCACGTATCCGCTCCCGTCCGATCGGCGTTCACGGTCGTCGATTCGGCCAACGGGCTCGTACTGTAACGAACCCTGACGTGGTGCCCTCGGTCCGGTAGACGGTACGGGAACGGGCTTGCGTAAACACGCTACGTCACTGTTAACTCGAAAAAACACGGGCAGGGGACCACGAGGGGAGTCTCCTGCCCGTGAAATCGACGTGTTCCGTGTGAATTCACTGCGGACAAAAGGTGCATGACGCACCTTCATGTGGTGCGGGCATAGGTGTAGCCCTTCACGACGGGGGATGCGTGAAGGGCTACACCTGCATTATGACTGCTGGTCAGGCCGTCATCAACCGGCCTCCGGGGCGGCGGGTGGTCGGCCGGGGTCGCGGGGCGCGGTGGCGGCGGGCCGGCGAGGGGTGCTCGCCGGTGGGATCGCGGGCGCACGGGCCGGGTGGGCGAATGCGATCCCACCGGCGGAACGGAATTTCACGTGCCGACGGAAAATGATTTCACGCAATGTCCCGCGTGAATTTATTTATCATCCGTCGGGGCGTAATTACTTGCCGCCCCCGGTTGCTTCCTTCGTGCTATTCTGGAAGCAGTTGCAGTTGTGGTTCCCGAAGACTCCAAGTGCCTCCCCGGCTCAATGTGCCGAGGGCCGCGCTTCTGTGTTTTCCGGTGCTTTCCGGATGGGGCAATCATTGCGGCGACGTGGGATCCGCACCGTGCGAATCCCCGGGAACTGCCCCCCATGAAGGAGATAAAAGATGGCTACTGGCACCGTCAAGTGGTTCAACGCGGAAAAGGGCTTCGGTTTCATCGAGCAGGACGGCGGCGGTCCTGACGTCTTCGCCCACTACTCGAACATCGCAGCTACCGGCTTCCGTGAGCTCCAGGAAGGCCAGCGGGTGAACTTCGATGTCACGCAGGGCCAGAAGGGCCCGCAGGCGGAGAACATCACCCCTGCCTGATTCCGCCGCTCCGGCGCCGACGCGCTGAGACGACTTGCACGACCGGGACCCGCACCTTGGGGTGCGGGCCCCGGTTCGCTGTTGTCCGCCGGTCCGCCCGAGGTTGTCCGCCGGTCCGCCCGAGCCGGCCGTCCCGAATTTTTTCGCAGCCGGGCTCCGTCCAGGCTTGTCAACGGCCCGTTCTTGCGATTCCTGCGCCGCCCGTCGCCGCAGCGAATTCCTCGATACGCGCCCTATCGAGGAAGGGTTCTGCATGGACCGCGACCGTAACCGTGATCGCACAGCACGTTCGAACGACCGGTTTTCCCGTGGCCCGGGGGGCCGTCCCGGCGCGCCCGCCCGGCGTTCCGGCGGTTCCGGCGGCCCCGGCCGCAGGCCCGCCGCCGCACAGGGCGAGTTCGCGCTGCCGAAGACCATCACTCCGGCGCTGCCCGCCGTGTCGGCCTTCGCGGAGCTGGAACTGCCCGGTCCGCTGCTTTCGGCGCTCACCGCCGAGGGCGTCACCACGCCGTTCCCGATCCAGGCGGCCACCCTGCCGAACGCCCTCGCGGGGCGCGATGTGCTGGGCCGCGGCCGGACCGGCTCCGGCAAGACGCTCGCCTTCGGCCTGGCCGTGCTGGCCCGTACCGCGGGCAACCGGGCCGATGCCCGGCGGCCGTTGGCCCTGGTCCTGGTCCCCACCCGGGAACTGGCCCAGCAGGTCACCGACGCGCTCACCCCGTACGCCCGCGCGCTCAAGCTGCGCATGGCCACCGTCGTCGGCGGTATGTCGATCGGCCGCCAGGCCTCCGCGCTGCGCGGTGGCGCCGAGGTCCTCGTCGCCACACCGGGCCGGCTCAAGGACCTCATCGAGCGCCGCGACTGCCATCTGGACCGGGTCGCCGTCACCGTCCTCGACGAGGCCGACCAGATGGCCGACATGGGGTTCATGCCGCAGGTCACCGAACTGCTCGACCAGGTCCGGCCGCAGGGTCAGCGGATGCTGTTCTCGGCGACCCTGGACCGCAACGTCGACCTGCTGGTCCGCCGCTATCTGCACGATCCGGTGGTCCACTCGGTCGACCCGGCGGCCGGTGCGGTGACGACGATGGAGCACCACGTGCTCTATGTGCAGGGCACGGACAAGTACGCCGCCACGACGGAGATCGCGGCCCGCGACGGCCGGGTGCTCATGTTCCTGGACACCAAGCACGCCGTGGACAAGCTCACCGGCCATCTGCTCAACAGCGGCGTGCGGGCCGCCGCGCTGCACGGCGGCAAGTCCCAGCCCCAGCGCACCCGCACCCTGGACCGGTTCAAGACCGGACAGGTCACGGTGCTGGTCGCCACGAACGTCGCGGCGCGCGGCATCCACATCGACAACCTGGACCTGGTCGTCAACGTCGATCCGCCGAGCGACCACAAGGACTACCTGCACCGCGGCGGCCGTACCGCCCGTGCCGGTGAGTCCGGCAGCGTCGTCACGCTGGTGCTGCCGGGACAGCGCCGGGAGATGACCCGGCTGATGGCCGACGCCGGGATCACCCCGCAGATCGCCCAGGTCCGTTCCGGCGAGGCCGAACTGAGCCGGATCACCGGCGCGCGCAAGCCCTCGGGGGTGCCGGTCGGCGGCGGCGCACCGGTGCCGGAACGTGCCGGGAGCGGTGGCGCGTCCTTCCGGGGCCTGGGCAGCCGCCCCGCGAGGGCGGGCCGGTCCCGCCGCTCCGACCTGCCCACCGCGGAGGCGCGCGCCGCCGCGAAGCAGCGCCGCACCAACCGCGGCGGGTAGCCGGTCCGCGGGGTCGGGCCGGTCCGCGGTGCGGTTACCGGCCGCCCGCGACCCGCAGGACCGTCCCGGTCACGTAGGACGCCTCGCCCGACAGCAGCCAGGCGATGGCGGCCGCGATCTCCGGGGCGGCTCCGACGCGGCCGAGCGGGATGCCGGGGACGGCCGCGCTCGCGCGCCCGGGGTCGCCCGCCGTGGCGTGCATGTCGGTGTCGACCATGCCGGGCGCGACCGCGTTGACCCGGATGCCGTCGGGCCCCAGCTCCTTGGAGAGCCCGAGCGTCAGCGCGTCCGTCGCCGCCTTCGTGGCGGCGTAGTGGACGAAGTCCCCGGGGCTGCCGAGCGTGGCGGCGGCCGAGGAGACATTGACGATCGCGCCCGCCCCGCCGGCCGCCATGTCCTTCGCGGCCCGGCGGCAGCACAGCAGGTAGCCGAGGAGATTCACGTCGACGACGCGGCGCAGCGTCCGGGTGGAGGTGTCGGCGAGCCGCCCGAGCGGGCCCGTCACCCCGGCGTTGTTGACCAGCCCGGTGACGGGGCCGAGGTGCTCGGCCGCCGTGTCGAAGAGGCGTTCCACATCGGCCTCCTCGGCGGTGTCCACCCGCACGGTGACGCAGCGCGCCCCCGCGGCCCGGACCGCCGCCGCGGTCCGCTCGGCGGCCTCCGCGTTGTTCACGAAGCCCAGCGCGAGGTCATGGCCGTCCGACGCCAGACGGATACAGGTGGCGGCGCCGATTCCCCGGCTGCCGCCGGTGACGACGGTGACGGGGCGCGACGACGGAGTGGTGCTGGTGTCCGGCACTGGAGGCCTCTCGCTTCGCTCGGGGATCATGACGACCATGATGGTCGCGGAGACCACGCGGTTCATCCGGTTCACGCGGATCACGCCGGACCATGCGGTTCACGCGGTTCGCTCATGAGGCCCGCTCATGAGGTTCACGCGGTTCACCCGGTTCATGGAGCGAATCACCGCGGGCGCCGCCGGATCAAGGCCCGCCGGCCGGGTGACGGCGCCGGGACCGGCGCGCATCGCGGCGCCTGCCGTTGGGGTGGTGCCGGTCAGGACACCGGCGTGGTGCCCGGCGCGGGGTGCGGACGGTTGCCTAGCGTCGGCGGCTGACGGACCGCTGTCGGCGCGGAACGGGTTGAATCGCCCGGCGTTCGGCGACGGCTCCTCCTCAACGGCGTTCCCCTGCCTCCGCCTCGCATTGCGGTGGCAGGGGACGCCGACCGTTCCCACCCCGCGTCCGCCCCGC
The DNA here is from genome assembly GCF_042731715.1 of Streptomyces sp. NPDC059832. Taxonomy (NCBI): domain Bacteria; kingdom Bacillati; phylum Actinomycetota; class Actinomycetes; order Kitasatosporales; family Streptomycetaceae; genus Streptomyces; species Streptomyces sp. NPDC059832. Next base: position 176,435 of record NZ_JBHWIY010000004.1, read on the forward strand.
CGCTACGCCCACAGCTGCCGCGCGAGCGTGACCCCGGCGAACACCGCGGCCAGCCCCGCCGCCACGCTCGCCACGACATTCGCCGCCGCGTAGGACCTGGCGCCGTCCTCGGCCAGCCGCAGTGTCTCGTAGCTGAACGTCGAGTACGTGGTGAGCGCCCCGCACAGTCCCGTGCCGAGCAGCAGTTGCAGGTGCGAGGAGGCGGCGCCGGCCGCCACCGCGCCGGTCAGCAGGCCCAGGACCAGGGAACCCGACACATTGACCGCGAAGGTCCCCCACGGGAAGACGCTGTCGTGCCGGGACTGCACCGCCCGGTCGGTCAGATAGCGCAGCGGCGCCCCGACCGCCGCCCCGACGATCACCAGCAGCCAGTTCACCGGCCCCGCTCCCGCCCGCCGCCGGAGCGCACGATCTCGCACTCATCCAGGACGACCAGACCGCCGTCCTCGACCAGTTCCTCCACCAGCGGCAGGAACGCGCGGATCCGCGCCTCGGTGTCCACGATCACGACCGCCACCGGCAGGTCCTCGCTCAGCGAGAGCAGCCGCTGGGTGTGGATCATCGACGAGGCGCCGAAGCCCTCGATCCCGCGGAAGACGCTGGCACCCGACAGCCCGGCACGGTGCGCCCGGTGCACGATCTCCGTGAAGACCGGCCGGTGGTGCCATCCGTCGGACTCGCCGACGAGGACCGTCAGGCGCAGCGCCCGTTCCGTCTGCGGGGTCGTCATGGCTGCCTCCAGGCCAGCACGCGGCGGGTCGTCCACACCGCACTCCACACCGCCGCGAGAGCCGCGAACAGCGTCAGTCCCAGATACCCGAGAGCGGCACGGACCCGGTCGCCGTCGATCAGGCGCTGGATGTCCACCGCGTACGTCGAGAACGTGGTGAACCCGCCGAGCACCCCCGTACCGAAGAACGGCCGCACCAGCCGGTGTGCCGTCCACACCTCGCTGATCACCACCATGAAAACGCCGATCACCGCGCATCCGACGACGTTCACGACCAGCGTCGTCCACGGGAAGCCGCCCGGGGCGGTGGGCCAGATCAGCGCGGCCCCGTAGCGGGCACACGCTCCGATCGCACCGCCGAGTGCCACCACCGCGACGACTGATCCTTGCGGATTGGGGGCTCCCATGGGCACATGTCTCCTGCCTGCTCCACGCACCAGGCTATCGCCGCCGCCCGCGGCGGGCCCACCGCACCATGGGCGGGCCCGCCGGCCTCTTCGTCGGTGCGTGACCTACCAGGTCTTGCCCGGGGGCTGCTTGGTGGTGACGTTGACGCGGTTGAACAGGTTCGTCAGACCGATCGCGAGGACCAGGGCGGAGAGCTGCTTCTCGCTGAAGTGGCGGGCGGCCTCGTCCCAGATGGCGTCGGGCACCGGGTCGGAACGGTCGCTGAGCCGGGTCGCGTGCTCCGCGAGCGCCAGCGCGGCCCGCTCGGCGCCGGTGAAGTACGGCGCGTCGTGCCAGGCCGACACGGCGAAGAGCCGCTCGTCGCTCTCACCGGCCTTCCTGGCGTTGCGTACGTGCCCGTCGACGCAGAAGGTGCAGCCGTTGATCTGGCTCACCCGCAGACCGACCAGTTCGAGCGTGGTCTCCGGCAGCCCGCCCTTGCCGATGGCCTTGACCAGGCCCAGCACGGGCGGCAGGGCCTCGGGAAGGATCTCGGCCGGGTTCTGGATGCGTGCCTGCATGATGTCTCTCCCTCGATATCCGTCGCGGGCGCGGTGGCGTTCTCGCCGCGCCCTCACTGCACTGACGGACGGCGCAGGGGAAGTGTGACGAGAGCGGCGGCCGGGGCCTCACCGCGTTCGTCGGAGCGAGCTCCGCAGCCCGTTCTCCTCGGTGACCCTGGCCCGGAGCTGCCGTATCGACGCGGAGTCCCCGGCGGCGTCGTCCTCGCGGGAGCGGCACCGCGCGCACTCGCACGGTGGCCAGCGCAGCGGGTTGAACTCGGACAACTCCGGCTCGGGCTCGGGTTCTTGATCCCTCACACCGACCCCCGCTCCGTGCAGTCCGCCGTGCCCCGGTGGCGCTGGAGCAGCACCCGGCAGTCGGTCGCCCCGCTGTAGTCGCACTGATCATTGGCGAGGGCCTCGGCCAGCCGGAGCTCCTGGCACTCGGGACAACAGCCTTCTGCTTCACGCCTGTTCTCGGCGAGCACAGATAACTCCTCTCCGTAGTCATTCCACTACTAAGGGAGCTCAGGTTGGCCTAGAGTCAGCAGTGCTTCAACTTGTTGGGCACGAGCGAAAAGTCAGGTGACAGCCGTTGAACCGCAAGGACTTGGACCCCGAGAGCAGCCCGGAGGCCGCCTTTGGCGCCCGCATCCGCAGCTTGCGAGAGGAGCGCGGGTGGAAACAGGAGGAGTTAGCCGAACGGATGGGCTACTCCGGCACGCATATCTCCGCCGTCGAAACTGGTCGCAAGATGCCGACTCTTCGGTTCTCGCGCAATGCGGACCAGGTTTTCGGCACCGGGGAGACGGCAGACACGTTCGAACGCCAGTACCGCGAGATCCGGCACGGTTCGCTGCTGGAGGGGTTCCCGCAGTACGTGGGGCACGAGGGGCGCGCCGTGGAGATCCGGCTGTACGAAATCGGCATCATCCATGGGCTGTTGCAGACGCCGGAGTACGCGCAGGCGCTGGTGAACAGCGCCATGCGGCGAGGGGTCATCGGCCCCGAACAGGCGGCCGAACGCACCTCGTTCCTGGCGGAGCGTCAGGCTGCGCTGGTGCGGCCCCGTCCTCCCGCGATGCTGGTGGTGATGGACGAGAGTTGCATCCGCAGGAGGGTCGGCGGGGACGGAGTCATGGACGCCCAGCTCGACCGACTGCTGGAGTTCGCCGAACTGCCGAACACCGTGCTCCAGATCGCCCCGTTCGGCATGGGGGAGCACCGCCCGTTCAACCTCCCGATGACCCTGCTGACACTCTCGGACCTGTCTGTGATCGCGTATGCGGAATCCCAGACGCGGGGACATCTGGAGCGCGATACGACCGCTGTGCTGCCCCTGTTGGCGGGCTACCATCAACTGCAGGCCGAGGCGCTGTCCCAGGCGGCATCGGTGGCCATGATCCGCGAGGCACGAAAGGGCACCCCGTGACGACCACGACCGAATCCCCCCGTTGGTTCAAGTCCTCGTACAGCGACAACGGTGGCCAGTGCATCGAGGTCGCCGTCAACCTCGTCGCCCCGCGCGGCGTGGTCCCCGTCCGCGACTCCAAGGACCTGGGCGGTCCGGTGCTGAACACCTCCGCCGCCTCGTTCGCTTCCTTCGTGGCGGGCGTCAAGGCCGGGGAGTTCGGCGCCGTCTGACCTCCAGGTCCGGCGCATGTGATTGATCCGAGAACGCCCCGCCGTGCAGCGCATTGGTGGGGCTTCTCGTTGTTCTCGACGGTTCCCAACTATGGGGGAAGTGCGTTGAGTTCAGGCCGCAGCGGGCCGCTGCCGGTTTGCTCTGCCGACCCGGAGGGCACCTGAGACGCAGCACCCGACCTCGGAAGGGCATCCTGTGACGATCACGACCGAGTCCCCCCGCTGGTTCAAGTCCTCGTACAGCTCCAACGGCGGCAACTGCATCGAGGTCGCCGCCAACCTCGTCGCCCCGCGCGGCGTGGTCCCCGTCCGCGACTCCAAGGACCTGGGCGGTCCGGTGCTGAACACCTCCGCTGCCTCGTTCGCCTCTTTCGTGGCGGGCGTCAAGGCCGGGGAGTTCGGCGCCGTCTGACCGCGCTGTCCAGCGCATGGGATCCCGAAGTCCCCATCGTGCACCGCGCGGTGGGGACTTCTGCTCGTCTACACCATGCAGCCGGGGGCTACCCCCACCGCTTTCCGTCGTGCCTCCCGGATGGGCTGAGGGCTTTCGCTCAACAAGGCTTGCGGCATGAGGACTTACGGAAAATCTGCCGCCTTCGTCGCCCTGTCCGTCACCGCCGTCGCCACCGCTCTCACCGGGGCCGCGCCCTCGCAAGCCGTCGCGTCGGCCAACCCCGCCCCCTCGCTCTCCTGGCGGCCCTGTGCCCAGGACGGCGGCCCCGCTGCCCAGGAGTGTGCCGAACTTCCCGTACCGCTGGACTACCGCGATCCGGACGGCCCGCAGCTCTCCCTCGCGGTGACCCGGGTCCGCAGCGACCGCCCGGCCGCCCGGCGCGGGACGTTGCTGGTGATCGCGGGCGGTCCGGGCTCCTCCGGGGTGCAGCGGGTGACGCAGAAGGGGGAGCGGTTGCAGCGGGCGACGGAGGGGCGGTACGACATCGTGAGCCTCGACCCGCGCGGGGTCGGCGGCAGCCCGAAGGCGAGCTGCGGGCTCGCCCCGGAGGACCGGGAGATAGTGAACCTGCGGGCCTGGCCGAGCGCCGACGGCTCGATCACCGAGAACGTGACGCGCTCCCGGCGTACCGCCGAGGCCTGCGCCCGCAACGGCGGAGCGCTGCTGCGGAGCCTCACCACGGCCAACGAGGTACGGGACATCGACCGCTTCCGGCAGGCGCTCGGCGAGGAGAAGCTGTCGGCCTGGGGGAGCTCGTACGGCACCTATGTGGGCGCCGTGTACGCGCAGAAGTACCCGCAGCACACGGACCGTTGGGTGCTGGACAGCAACGGCGACCCGGACCCGTCGCGGGTGGGCAAGGGCTGGCTGGCGAACATGGCGGTGGGGGCGGCCGACCGCTTCCCCGACTTCGCGCGCTGGGCCTCGGACCCGGCCAGGGAAGCGGAGGGGCTGCGACTCGCGCAGCGGGCCGAGGACGTGCAGCCGCTGGTGCTGGACCTGGCGGCGCGGCTGGACCGTGAACCGAGGGAGTCCACCACGCCGGGCGTCCCGCTGACCGGCAACCGGCTGCGCCAGGCGATCCAGCTGGCCCTGTACAACGACGAGGCGTTCGCCGGGCTGGCGGGGCTTGTCCGGGCAGCCGGGGACCCCTCGGCGAAGCCGGTCCTGTCCGACGCGCTGAGCGGGCCGATACCAGACGCGGAGGCGGCCATCACGATCGCCGTGGTCTGCAACGACGTGCGCTGGCAGGGCACGGTCTCCTCGTACGAGCGGGCCGTCGCCGCCGACCGCGTGAAGCACCCGCTGACCGCGGGGATGCCGGTGAACATCACCCCGTGCACCTTCTGGAAGGACGCCCCCGCCGAGCAGCCGACCAGGATCACGGACCAGGGACCGTCCAACGTCCTGATGATCCAGGGCCTGCGCGACCCGGCGACCCCGTACTCCGGCGCCCTGAAGATGCGCGCGGCCTTCGGTGACCGGGCCCGCCTGGTCGCCGTCGACCACGGCGGTCACGGCATGTACCTGGGCAACGGGAACGCCTGCGGCGACCGCGCGGTCACCGCGTTCCTGAACACCGGGACCCGGCCGGAGCAGGACACGTACTGCGCGGACTGACCGTGACCGGGCTGCGACTGGGCAAGCGCTCCGCTCAGTCGCAGCCCGGTGTCACATGTCCGCTGTTCCTGGCCTGCGCCAGCAGGGAGACGACCTCCTCGTCGGACGTCTGGGAGAAGTCCCGGTACCACTCGCCGACCGCGTAGAACAGGCTCGGCACCGACAGGCACACCACCTCGTCCGCGCTCCGGCGCAGCCGCACGACCGCCTCCGGCGGCGCCACCGGAACCGCTGCCACCACCCGCTCCGGGCGCTGGGCCCGTACCACCAGGCAGGCCGCCTCGGCCGTGGCGCCGGTCGCGATGCCGTCGTCCACGACGATCACCGTCCGGCCGGTGAGCGGGGTCCGTGCCCGGCCGGCGCGGTACACCTGGGCCCGCCGTACGAGCTCCGCCTCCTCGACCCGTTCGACCGCCGCGAGGTCCTGCTTCCCGGCCCACAGCCGGCCGACGACGTCGTCGTTGACGACCCGCACCCCGCCCTCGCCGAGCGCGCCGAACGCGACCTCCTCGTGGTGCGGCACGCCGAGCTTGCGGACGACGATCACATCGAGTTCGGCACCGAGGGTCTGTGCCACCTGGAAGGCCACCGGGACTCCGCCGCGGGGCAGTCCCAGCACGACGGGGTGCTCCCGCTCAAGGTGGCGGAGCGCCTCGGCCAGCTGTTGTCCCGCGTCCACGCGGTCGGCGAACAGCACGGTGGTCTCACCCCCAGCCAGGGGAGTCGGGGCCGCATGCGTGCGAGCCCCACCGGCATCCCTACTACCGAAACAACCCCATGTGCGGCGGCCCCGCAACTCGGGCGGTCGCCGTCGGCCGCCGTACAGGACGGAGCGGTCAGGAGACCGGTGTCGTCCTGGGCACCTCGCCCTCGGTCGTGTTCACGTCGATGACGGAGAACGCCGTGCCCTGCGGGTCCGTCAGCGCGGCGAACCGGCCGAACGGCATGGTCATCGGGCCGAACCGCAGAATGGCGCCGCGCTCGGTGGCCTTCGCCACCGCCGTGTCGCAGTCGGCGACGGTGAAGTACACGTTCAGGTGCGGCGGGACCTCGGGCGGGAACTCGTCGCCCATCTTCATCCGTCCCATGACGGTCTTGTCGCCCAGCTTGAACATCCTGAAGTCGACGTGCTCGTCCGCCATCTTGACCATCGTGTACGGGAAGACGGCGGGGAAGAAGGCGTCGGCCTTCTCGGGCTCCCGGGTGAAGACCTCGGCCCAGCAGAACGCACCGGGCACACCCTGCGCCTCGAAGCCCTCGTGGGTGCCCGCCTGCCACACACCGAAGGCCACGCCACTGGGGTCGCGGGCCAGCAGCATCGTGCCGAACTCGCCGACCTGCATGGGATCCATCAGCGTCTCGCCGCCGTTGTCCCGGATCTTCGCGGCGGTGGCCTCCGCGTCCGGTGAGGCCAGGTACAGGCACCAGGCGGAGTGGCCCTCCTGGCCGGGCATCGGAGGCACCACCGCGGCGACCGCCTTGCCGTCGGCGTACGCCTGCGTGTAGTCGCCGAACTCGGACGAGGACTCGCCGAATGTCCAGCCCAGCACATCACCGTAGAAGCTCTTCGCTCCGTCCAGGTCGGCGAACATCGCGTCGGCCCAGCACGGTGTGCCCTCCGGTTGTACAGCCATGGCCCTGACTCCCTTGCGCTCGGTGGGTGGTCCGGTTTTTCACGCTAGCCAGCCGACCGCCTCCCCGCGCGCTGGAAGCGGCGGGTCAGGAACGTGCGCCATATTCGTACGTTTGTTCGCTCAAGGGTGTCCGGGTGTGCCCCGGCCCTGCGGCGGGTCCACCCGCACCAGGCCCGACTGGTAGGCCATGGCGACCAGCTGGGCCCGGTGCCGGGCACCCAGCTTCGTCATCGCCCGCCCGACGTGCGTGCGCACGGTCAGCGGGCTGACGTGCATCCGCTCGGCGATCTCGTCGTTCGACAGGCCTTCGGCGGCCTGCGCCATGACCTCGCGCTCGCGGGCGGTCAGGACGTCCAGGGCCTCGGGCGCGGCGACACCGCCCTCGGGGCGGGCGAGGTAGCGCGTGATGAGGGCCCGGGTGGCGGTGGGCGACAGGAGCGTGTCGCCCGAGGCCACCGTCCGGATGGCGTCCAGGAGTTCCTCGGGGCCGACGTCCTTGCCGAGGAAGCCGCTCGCGCCCGCGCGCAGGGCGCGGGCCACGTACTCGTCGATCTCGAACGTGGTGAGGATGAGGATGCGGGTCTCCCGCAGTGCCTCGTCGCGGCAGATCTCCTCGGTGGCCGCCAGCCCGTCCATGCCCGGCATGCGGATGTCCATCACGACCACGTCCGGCACGGTGGCACGGGCCTTCTCCACCGCCTCCCGGCCGTCCGCCGCGACACCGACGACCTCCATGTCGTCGTTCGACTCGATCAGCAGCCGGAAGGTTCCGGCCAGCAGCGCCTGGTCATCGGCCAGCAGTACCCGGATGGTCACCGCGCCGTCCTCTCCTCGTCGTCGTCCCCGTGAAGTCCGGGTTCCGCTGTCTCCAGGGGAAGCTCCGTGGTCACCTCGAAGCCTCCGTCGGCCCGGTGCCCGGCAGCCAGCCGGCCGCCCGCGGACAGGGCCCGTTCGCGCATGCCGATGAGACCGTAGCCCGGTGTGCCCGGTGTGCCCGTCGTCGGCGGCGCGTGCCCGTCGTCGGAGACGGTGAGCGTGAGCGTCCGGCGCGAGTAGCCGAGCCGGACCGAGGCCGTCGCGCCTCCCGAGTGCTTGGTGACGTTGGTCAGCGCCTCCTGCACGATCCGGTACGCGGTCAGGTCCGCCCCCGGCGGCAGCGGTCGTGCCTCGCCCTCCACGGACACCGACACGACGAGACCCGTGTGCTCGAACGAGGCGATCAGCTCCGGTAGCCGGGCCAGCCCGGGAGTGGGCTCAAGCGGCGTCTCCGGGTCGCCCTCGCGGCGCAACAGCCCCACCGTCGCCTTGAGTTCGCGCAGTGCGGAGGACGTGGTGCCGGCCAGCTGGTCGAGCATGTCCTGCGCCTGGTCGGGCTTGCTGCGCAGCAGGTACGCGGCGGTGGCCGCCTGCGCGTGGGCGAGGGCGATGTGGTGCGCGACGATGTCGTGGAGCTCGCGGGCGATCCGGGTTCGCTCCTCGCCCACCCGCTGCCGCGCCTCCTCCTCACGGGTGAGTTCCGCCAGTTCGGCCCGTGCCTCCACGGCCGTCAGATGGTCGCGCCGGCTGCGTACCGACTCACCGACCGCGCCCGCCAGCAGGACGCAGGAGACGAGACCGACCTGGTCGGGCCGGAGCAGCGCCACCCCGCCCCAGGCGGTGGAGGCGATCAGCAGGGCGACGGCCGCCCCGGCCGTGTACACCGTGGCCGTGCGGTGGTCCGTACGCAGGGCCAGCAGATAGAGGGCGACCAGGGCGGCGCCCACGACACTCGGGCTGGGGTCGAAGCCGATGGCGGCGCCCATGAGGCCCAGGGCGCAGCCGAGCGCCGTGGTCACCACCACCATCGTGCGCGGATACCTGCGGTGGCCGAGCAGCAGAACGACCGGGGGCACCGCGGCCGCCAGCGCGAAGGCGAGCGTGGGGGCGCGGACGATCCGGGCGTTGGTCAGGGTGCTGGAGAAGACCGCGAAGGTCCACAGCAGCACCGCCACCACCACATCGACGGTCCGCGGGTGGCGCGAGGCCCACTGCCGCCAGTCGGTGAACATGCGCTCTCTCTTCCTCGGGTCCGTCCGACCATCGTCGTCGACCTGCCTGGTCCACCCCGCGCAGGGCTTCCGGGGCCGCCCGCCGTACTGCCCGACGAGCGGCCCCGTACTCCCGTACCGCCTCGGCTCGGCTCGGCTCACCTCACACGCGTACGGGATCGGGCTCCGCCTCGGGCCGCAGCGCCGCCGGTCCGGGGTGGTTCAGCTTCTCGCCCTCGACGTCCACCTGGGGCACGACCCTCGCCAGCCACTTCGGCAGCCACCACGCCCGGTCGCCGAGCAGGGCGAGCACGGCCGGGACGATCGTCATCCGGACGACGAACGCGTCGAAGAAGACGGCCGAGGCGAGACCGACGCCCATCATCTTGATCATCGACTCGCTCATCCCGATGAACCCGGCGAACACCGCGATCATGATGACCGCCGCGGCGCCGACGACCCGCGCACTGTGCCGGAACCCGGTGACGACCGCCTCGCCGGGCCGCTCCCCGTGGACGTACGCCTCCCGCATCCGGGTCACGAGGAAGACCTCGTAGTCCATGGCCAGACCGAAGACCACGCCGATCAGGAAGATCGGCATCATGCTCATCACCGGCCCGGTCTGCTCGACGCCGAGGGCGTCGGCGAGCCAGCCCCACTGGAAGACCGCGACGATCGTGCCGAAGGCCGCGGCCACCGACAGCAGGAAGCCGAGCGCCGCCTTGAGCGGGACCAGCAGCGAGCGGAAGACGACCATCAGGAGCAGGAAGGCCAGGCCGACGACGAGCGCGAGGTAGGGCAGCAGCGCGTCGGTGACCTTCTGCGACACGTCGATGTTCACCGCGGTCGCGCCCGTGACGAGCATCTTCGCGCCGGTCCGGGACTCCAGGCCGCGCGCCTCGTCACGGATGGTGCGGACGAGCTCCGTGGTCGCCTCGGAGCTGGGCCCCGTGGAGGGTACGGCGGTGAGCACCGCGGTGTCCCCGGCCTCGTTGAAGGCGGCGGGCGTGACGGCCACGACGCCTTCGGTGGTGGAGAGCTCCTTCGCGGCCCGTGCCGCGGCGGCCTTCGGGTCCTTCGAGGCCTTCGCGTCGACGACGACGGTGAGCGGCCCGTTGAAGCCGGGACCGAAGCCGTCGGCCAGGGCGTCGTAGGCGCGGCGCTGGGTGGTCGAGGTGGGCTGCGACTCGTCGCCCGGCATGCCGAGCTGGAGATCGAGCGCGGGTACGGAGATCAGCCCGAGGCCGAGCACGGAGAGCACCAGGACGGCGAGCGGGCGCCGGATCACGAAGCGGGCCCAGCGGGTGCCCATGTTGGGCCTGCCGCCCGCGGCAGCCTTGGCACGCTGCCCGCCCCGGGCCCTGCGCGCGGTGCGCGGCAGGACGGCCTGCCGGAAGAAGCCGAGCAGTGCGGGCAGCAGGGTCATCGCGACCAGGACGGCGATCACGACGGTGCTCGCCGCGGCGAGGCCCATCTTCGTGAGGACGGGGATGCCGACCACGGACAGGCCCGCGAGGGCGATGACCACGGTGAGGCCGGCGAAGACGACGGCGGAGCCCGCCGTGCCCACGGCCCGCGCCACGGCCTCCTCGGCGTCGTGGCCCTCCGCGCGCTCGGTCCGGTAGCGCGAGACGATGAACAGGGCGTAGTCGATGCCGACCGCGAGCCCCAGCATCAGGGCGAGGGTGGTGGTGGTCGTGGACATTCCGGCCGCGACGATCGAGGCCACGCCCACGCCGATGCCGACGATCGCGGTGAGCAGCGGGAGGCCCGCCGCGGCGAGCGACCCGAAGGTGATGAGCAGGACGACCGCGGCCGCGGCGACGCCGACGAGTTCCGTCGTGCCGCCGAGCTCGGCCTCCGGCACCAGGGCCGAACCCCCGAGCTCCACGGTCAGCCCGGCGTCCCGCCCGTCCTTCGCGGCGTCCTGGAGCGCCTCGGTGGTGGCGTCGGTGAGATCGACGCTCTGTACGTCATAGCTGATGGTGGAGTAGGCGGTCGTGCCGTCCTTGCTCACGGCCCCGGCCATCTTGAACGGGTCGAGGGCGCCCTTGACCTGGTCGCCGCCCGCCACGTCCGCGACGATCTTCTCGATGGCCGCCTTGTTCGCGCTCGCCGTGACCTTCTGGCCCTCGGGCGCGACGAAGACGATCCGGGCGTCGGCGCCGTCCGAGCTGCTGCCCGGGAAGCGCTGGTCCAGCAGGTCGAACGCCTGCTGCGACTCCGTTCCGGGCATCGAGAACCCGTCCTCGGGGGCGGCCGGCGCCTTGGCCGCGGCGAACGCGCAGGCGGCCAGGACCACCACCCAGAGCAGGGCGACGAGCCGGCGTCTCCGGAAGGAAAAGCGGCCTAGCCGGTAAAGGAAGGTAGCCACGAAGAGGCGCTCCAGTCTCTCTGGATCGGGCAACGGGTCGCGGCGCGGTGCCGCGCTCCGGCCGTGCCTGGGCCGCGCCGGGGCACGGCGGGGCCGGAGGAATGCCTCAATCCTTCGTGAACGTGGGCGTCATCGTCGTCGTCGTCCTGCATGGAGTCGTATGTACGGTCGCTGCAGTACATGGCGGGTCCGCCGTACCGCTCGGACAGGACGGCCGGAGCACCGCCCTCCACCGTGAGATCGACCCCACGGTCCGCAACGCACGCATCGCCCAGGAACGTCCGCGCCCCGGAACGTCCGCTCGTCCTTCTTGGGCTCGCACGACCGCCACCCGCGTGGAACCGCCGGGGCAAAAGCGGTTGATCGGCTGGTTCCCCTCGTATAGCAATGCTCCGTGATACATGGCGAAAAGATCGGGCTGCGTGCCCGGCACGAGAGCGACGTCCCAGTTCTCCAGTCCGAGCTGTACGACGATGTGGCTACGCGGTCACGCGCCGACTCCCGCCCGTGGCGGCCCATCCCGCCAGGCTCGGGGCAGTCGCCCTACGCAGTGGCTGCGCCGTCGGACGAGGCGGCCTGCTTCTCCGTAGTGGAGCTGGAGTCGCAGGAGCTGGCCGGCGAGGCCCTGTTGTGGGGCATCGACACGCACAACAGGACGGCCCACATCGGGATCTCCCTGCGACCCGCATTCCGCGGCCGCGGGCTCGGCGTCGACGTCCTGCAGGCGCTGTGCGCATACGGATTCACCGTACGTGGACTGCAGCGTTTGCAGATCGAGACCCTCACGGACAACACCCCGATGATCGCAGCGGCGACCAGGGCGGGGTTCACGCGAGAGGGAACGCTGCGGCACTCCGCCTGGGTGTACGGCGCATACGCGGACGAGGCCATCTTTGGCCTCCTTGCGAACGATTGGACGCCCCGGGCGTAAGGACGCCCCGAGAGCGCTGTGCCTGCCGCGCGGCGGTGGCTGACGTTCTGCCCTAATGGTGCACGCAGCGTCGCCGAACGACCAGCACGGCTCGCTTCGGCCCGCCTGATCGCGCGAAGTTCCGTTCGCGTGGCGGGAGATGGGGGACGTGCGCTACGGTGACCAAGTCATCACACTCTGTGTGCTTCCGTGCGCATAGAGCGGCCCCCGGCGGTGCGACAACACCAATCCGAGGGCCTACACAACCAGTGGAGCTGCGAGGCCACCGGAAATGCTGCGTCATGCTATCGCGCCGTCCGCGCGCTATACGAAGGCATCGAACGATGTCGTACGCCATCCGCGTCTGAACAGTGACGCGAAGATCCTGCTCCTCTACATCCAGGGCCTCCCGGGCGATGCCCTGTGCAAGCCGTTGAGCGAACTCGCCCGCAAACTGGGCATCAAGGGCCGCGCGTACCAGAAGGCGAAGGGGCAGCTCGTCGAACACGGCTACGTGCACGAGTGGCGGAGCCAGGGCGAGGGAGGCCGCTGGCTGACCGAGCAACTCGTCGCGAACAACCCCCTGACGAGTGAGCAGGCGCGATTCCTCCTGCGAGGGACCGCTTCCGCCTCCGCCCCCATGGCCACGGTCCCGCCGCCGAGTACGCGGTTCCCGACGGTCGGCGAGCCGACCCCTCGGGCGGCCGGTGGCTATGAACCGGTAGAAGACCACAGTGATAAGACAACTCCCCACCCACCCTCCGAACCTGAGTCCGCGACAGGCCCCACGCCCACACCGACCCCGCAGACCACCACGGCCGATCCCGCCCAACTCACGCGGGCGGAACGGGTCCTGCTCTCCCTGCGCCACTCCCGCCGCGAACTCCACCTGGGCGTACGCGAGGCCCACGCATTAGCCGTGGAGGCCGTCAAGTGGTTCGAACGCGGCCTGAGCGAATCCGACCTCCGCCACGCCCTGCTCGCCGAACGCCCGCAAGAAGGCGTCCGCTCGGCCGTCGGCTTCCTGCGCCACCGCCTCATCCAGAAGCTCCCCGAACCTCCGGTCCAGCACCAGCCCCACGAACGCCCACCCCTCCGCGAACTCGTCGAATGCGCAGGCCCCGGCGAGTCACATGTCTTCCGCCCCCTGTTCGGCGAATCCGAATGCCCTTCCTGCTGCCGCGCCACCGCCCACACCGAGCCCGAACCCATCCCCTGGCGCGAACGCATCGCCAGAATCAACGGCACACCGACGGCTCCACCGGCTGAGGCCTGACCGCGCCAATCGCCAAGCCCTACTGGTCGATCTTGTGGATCTTGTACCCGTACCACTTGTCGACATCGGTGGCGAAGTAGAGCACCGGGTTCTCACCACTTCGTGCCACACCCAGCGCCTCGGTCTCTGTCGCCTTGGAGAACGACCCGCCGGCATCAATGGACAGCAGGATGCTGTCCACGCTGTCGCTGTCCCCTTCGGGCTTCCAGGTCCCGCTGCCGGACACCCTCCCGTCGCCCGGCGGCGGATCGATGAAGCTGGAGGTTATGGAGCTGCGGGGAATGCCGGACATCTCGAACCTGCCGTCCGCGTGCAACTCCACCCGTGCGCCACCGTCGCCGGTCCATGTGCCGGCGATCTGCGTGCGATCGATCCGCTCGGGCCGCTCGGCGAACCCGGCGAGGCAGCCTCCCATGGCAACCAGGACCACTACCGTCCAGGCGGTGAGGGCCTTGTGCCGGAGAATCCAGGACTTCACACCGTGGGCGGTGAGCTCGGCGGGGCGGGAGGCGTGGCCGGCGGGCTCTGCGGCGGCGGGTTGGGCGCCGACTGGTCGGCCGACGGCAGGTGCGGCGGCTGGTAGGTCGGCGGCGGATACTGGTGCGGGTCGTACGGGGCCGGATACGGGTACTGCGGGGGCTGGTGCTGCTGAGGCGGGTACTGCTGCCCGTACTGCGGCTGCGCGTAGATCACGGCGGGCGGCTCCGGCGTCGGATCGGGCCGGGACGCCACCAGCCGAACTATCGCCGCCAGCAGCCCCGGCCCCACGACGACGGCCGCGATCATCAGCGGCCAGTACTGAGCCTCCCCGTCGGACGACTCGGACCAGGGGTCCGGCGCCCGGTCCTGGCAGTAGAGGTACGCGATCAGCAGGACGAGCACGGAAATGCCGATGTAGATCCCGATCCACAGCCGCCGCGCCGAGGGATTGCGCACCGGGAGTAACCCGAGGATCAGCCACAAGAGCACTATCGGCAATCCAAAAGTTATGGCCATGCCAACCCCCCGTACACATAGGTGACTTGACCTTCGCACAACAGCATCCTGCTGTCACTGGGGTCTCACCCACCTTCCCCACCCGCTTCGTCAAGTCGGTGACTGCCGTCCACTGCCGCTCGACCCTGGGCGTCGAAGGTGCGAGGCTGCCGCGTTTCAGCCCTAGGCCGTCCCCCGACCTCAGCCGGCCTCACCCGGCATCTGCTTGATGTCGTCGACTACGGCCCGCTGCATGATCGCGCTGGTGAAGGTCACCGTGCCGCGCTTGACGACGCCGTCGGTCCCGCCGTCCCCCCGCACCTGGACACTGCGTTCGCCCAGGAAGACATGGGTCTTCTTGTCGAAGATCCACTCCATCCGCTCGCCGCTGGTCTCGTCCAGCCGTGCCACCGCCACTCCGTGCCGGCCCGCCGCGTCCACCGCGTCCTGCACCACCACGACGCCGGGGATCTTCGCGGCGGCCTTGAACAGCGCGGAGTAGAGCCCGGCCGGCGGGTAGCTCTCGCCGAGCAGGTCGCCGATCGTGGTGAAGGCCTCCTGGTCGGGGGTGTTCCCCTGGCCCTCGGTCTCCTTGTAGATCTTCCGCAGCAGCTTGTCCGGGTCGGTGGTCAGCTCGGCGAGGTAGTTGTACGACGGGCCGTTGAGCGAGGCCACCGGGGTGTCGCCGTTCTCGTCGGGCAGGCTCAGCGTCTCGCCCTCGGGGCTGTTGTTGACGGCCGGGTCGATCAGCCAGCCCTTGGTGCCGTCGAGGGACTTCCACATCCGGCGCACATGCAGCTTGTCACTGGCCAGGCTGGACCTGCCGTCGACGGTCTTCTCGTAACTGTTGGCCGTCTTCGACTCGATGTAGACGTACTGACCGGCCTTGGCGTCCGGGCCCGACCCCTCAGCCGCCGCGAGCGAGATCCGGTCGAGCAACTGGGGCACCCCCTTGGTCGTGGCCTGGCCCACCGGCGTGGTCAGGACGGGTCCGCCGGCCACTCCCGCGCCGTCCCCGCCCGGCCCGAGCAGGGATGCGCCGATGGCGACGGCCCCGGCGAGCGCGCCGGCGATCACGGGCACGGCGATCAGGCGGCGCGGCATCGTGAAGCGCCGGGCTCCGGGCCTTCTTTGGGCGGCGGCTGTCGTGCGGTTGTTCTCGTCCTGCTGGATACGGGCCATCAGACGCTCCTTGTGGAACTGGTGACGGCCTGCCGGCAGATCGCGATTCGGCGCGGGGAGAAGCTGTGCGCTCTCCTCCCACTCGGCCGGAGTCTGCCGGGACGGGTCCGCGTTCATCGGATTCCTTCCTGTGCGGGCCGGATCGCTGTTCCGCGATCACCCCTTACCTGTCCGGGACCTGGTGCGGGTTCCCGGTTTCGGACCCCGTTCCGCTCCGTCCGCCCGGCCGCCGCCGAGGCCAGTTCGGCGTCGGCGAGTTTGCGCAGCTTGGCGCGGGCCCGGGAGAGGCGGGAGCGGACCGTGCCGACGGGGATGCCGAGCGCCTCGGCGGCGTCTGCGTACTCCAGCCCCTCCCACAGGCAGAGCGTGAGGACCTCGCGTTCCGGTCTGCGCAGCGCGGCCAGCGCGGTGAGGGCGGCGGCGAGGCGCCGGCGGTCGTCGACCCGCCCCGCGACCTCCTCGGCGTGGTCGGGCAGCGCCGTCCCGGCCTGTGGGGGGGGCCTGGGCGGACTCCGGTGAAACCTGGTGTCGTGGGTTTTGTTGTTCGCGGTGTTTG